>JBBWWE010000406.1:0-2475 GCA_050256595.1 Planctomycetota bacterium | reverse complement strand
ATCAGGCACGGTGCGCTGGGTCCTTCCACGGGAACCAGGAGATATGGTCGTGGAGTCGGTTCCTCAAGAGATCGTGGAGCGGCTGCTGCGAATGTCTGCGCCTGCGGCACAGACGACCCCTGGTTCCGGGGATGGTAGTCATGAGGTCAGTTGAAAGCTGTGGTTTAGCCTGTCAAGCAGCAGTGCTGTTGCTGATTTCGATCACCTTCGTCGGCTGTACCCGGCACGACGATTCTGTACAGGGGCCTGTACGGCAAGTTGAAGCGGTTCAGTTCACCGAGGCGGACATCGATGTCTTGCGTCGGGAGGTGCGGAAACAGACCGAGCATCTCAAGCAGATAGCAGACGATCTGGAATTGCATGCCGAATCGGGTCGTGCGATCGACAGAGAACTTCTCCTCAAGATCGAGAATCAGATCGACAGTGCTCGGTCCCGTGTCCAGCGTATCGAAGCAATACTACAGCGAGTCGAATCAGGTAGTCGTTAGAACGGCATTCATTGATCGGAAATCAGCACGGCGAAGATCTGAGCAAGGGACTGCCGGGACGACGGCTCGATGGTGAGATCCTTCGTCTGGCGATCCCCGCGATCCTCCAGTACTTGCTCCACACTCTCCAGTTCATCGTCGATACCCGGATGGTATCTCAAGCTTCAGGTGGCCAAGACATCTCGCTTGCGGCGCTCAATCTTGTCTCCCCGTTGTGCTGGTCGCTGACCACCGTCTTCACCGTGACCGCCATCGGTGCCAGCGCCATCGTTTCGCGACGAACTGGTGAAAACAGAAGAGATCAGGCCTCGAGCGCGTGTTCGACCGCCTTGTTGATGGCTCTGATGGTTGGGGCGGCGGTCACGGTTGTTGGGCTCATCGGACGAGAGCCGTGGATGGCATGGCTCGAGCAACAACTGGGTACAGAAGATGCTGAATCTGTAGCTACCATCTCCCGTGATGCACAGGGCTACCTGAAGTGGTTCTTGTTGCTCTTCCCACTCCGGGTGCTGGCGGTAACGCTGGAGGCGACACTGAGGGGCGCTGGAGAATCGCTGCTTCCGGTGCTTGGTGGAGTTGTGGGTAACATTGCCAACATCGTCGGAAATGCCGTGTTGTTGTTCGGATTGTGGGGGGCCCCGCGGATGGGGCTCGAGGGAGTTGGTCTGGCGACCGGCCTGGCCCCGCTGGCGGAAGTTCTGCTGATCCTGCTCGTCATGTTGTTACGTCGCACGAGCAGATTGTCCCTGACGTTTTCTGGGCTGTTTCGATTCGATCACCAACAGGCGCGTGAAATCACTCGCATCAGCGCGCCGGCTCTAGGGGCAGCGGTTTTGTTCCACTCCGGATTCGTGGTCTACCAGTTCGCAATCTTCGGTCTTGATTCGACATCGATGGCAGCTCACAGGATCGCCATCGCGATTCAATCGATGGCTTTTCTTCCAGCGCATGGCTTCCAGGCGGCTGCAGCCAGTGTCTCCGGGCGCTTACTGGGTGCCGGGTTTCCAGATCAAGCCCAACGAAGTGCCTGGCGAGCTGCTTTTCTCGGTGTCCTGATGGTGCTCCCGGTGATGGTCATCTTCTTGAGTTTCGCCGAGGGGTTGGCCAGTTTGTTTGGTATACAGCCTGACACGGCGCACATCGCCGCCACCTGTCTGATGATCGGTGCCATCGAGGTTCCCTTCCTGATGGTTGCTGAGTCATTGACTGGCAGTTTGAGAGGTGCAGGCGCCAACGTTCCCGTGATGTGGATCACTGCCATCGGTTCATGGGGATTCCGAGTACCTTTCGCATGGATCCTCGGTCATGGATACCTGGGATTTCCCGAACTGGGTCTCAACGGAGTGTGGGTGGCAACGGTTATCGACTGGATCGTTCGCAGTTCGCTACTGGTGCGGGTTGTCCTGCGACGTCGCTGGCTCGAGACCCGGGTCTAGCAGGGCGACCGGGCCGAATCGTCTAGGCTTGTTGTGTTCTCGATGTTATTGGAATGCAGTAGTTGATTTCTTTGATGAGAAACGGGGCGCGAGAGCCAATCGCTCTCGCGCCCCGTTGAGTGTGCTGATTTGCCGAGCCGATCAGCCGCAGTTGTCGAAAGTATCGCAATCCAGGGAATCGCCGGTCGGGTCCGATCCGCAATTCTGGAAGGGTGCCGGAGGAGTAGGTCCAGCGGAGAACAGGAATGCCAGCAGGTAGACGCCATCGGCAACATTCGCACTTCCATCGTCATTGGTGTCGACGGCATCGATGCAGGTTGCGGGTCCATTACTGAACAGATAAGTCAGGCCTGCCACCGCATCTGCGATGTTGACCTGGCTGTCATCGTTGATATCTCCACGAATGAAGGTGTTTCCACCCGGGGTCAAGGTCACCTGGCCATTGCTGAAACCAGGGGACATCGGGTCACTGCCGACGATGATCAGGTTGTCGACAGGAAGTGTGCCGATGACCACACCGTTTTGCCAGGTCAGGTTGGTAACGAAAGTAG
>JBBWWE010000405.1:0-2218 GCA_050256595.1 Planctomycetota bacterium | reverse complement strand
AAATCGATGGCCACATCGGGGATCGATGGAGAGTGAACACCCTCGAGAGCGTGGTAAATCAACTTCTTGTGCGGTGGCTCTGGCAAGCGCCTGCAAGTGGAAGTTGACCTTCGGGCCTCGGATCCCTAGCATCCGCTCGCGCAGGGTGCCCAATGGAGGTGCCGAAGTTGACAGGGGCGGCATCGCCAAGTGGTAAGGCACGGGTTTGCAAAACCCGCATCCCCGGTTCGAATCCGGGTGCCGCCTCCATTTTTTATTGGGGGTCTAGTTTCTGTGACGAGCCGATTCGCAGATCGCGGTCGGTATTATTCGTCGCGCAGCGCACCGAGTCGTGTTGCTGCGTCATCGAGCTTTCCGGGCACCGCGGGTGGCGTGCAACTCTGCGCGGTTCCTTCTGCTGGGTTTGAAGGGTTTTCCTGATCCCCATCGGAACCCATCGTACGCATCGATTTGAGCCGTTCGAGTGCGGTCTGAATTCCATTTTGAGGTTCAGGAGAAGATGTAGCGGGTTTTATTTTCTCCGAGTCTTCGGTATCGGTCTGTCCAACTGCTGGCGGTTCAGTCGACTGAACGTTACGTAGTTTCTCGGTGATCCCACCGATTCCGGTACGTACCACCGCAGCGCAACGTGATTCAGTTACTGGGGCGACTGCAGTTGTTTTCAGGAATGGGTGATCCGGATCGACCTCGGCGAGTGCTTCACGTAACAGGTGATCGAGTGGATCGGGTTGTTGGTCGAGTTGCTGGGCGATTTGTGCCAGGTGGGCGGCACGAGTATCTTCCGTGTCGGTCAGCGCCGACAGGATCGCCAACAACCGTTGGTTCGCATCTGCCTTGCCAGAAATGTTGCAGGGTTGCCCCTCGAGCATCGAGAGTAAACTGAGCCGAAGCAGCAGTGATCTTTGCTGCACGGATCCTTTCGTCGTCAGCACCAGTGCACGTTCCAGCGCGATTCGCGAACTTCGATCACGTTGCAGTAATGCCTCGATCAGTTCCTGCTCTCTTGGATGGCCGCCAGGGAGTTGGCCGAGGATCTGTTCAAAGGTCGAGATCGCTGTCCGGGGATCACCGAGTTCCTCCTCCAGATGAGCACGATCGATGGCGACTTCGAGGTTGGCGGGTTGCAACCGGTGACTGCGCCAGATCGCCTCGTAGGCACCTTGTAGATCCGATTCGCGCCGATGGGACTGACACTGTTTTTGCCTGGCGAGCGCTTCAAGTTCATCGTCACCGCAACGCCGGGCGTTGTCGCCAACCCAGCGATGAAGATCGGAAGGGGCAGCGGGAGACTGTCCAAGAAACTCGACGGCTTCCCTCGTTTCGGCGTCGAGAGTTCGAGGATCTCCGTGGGGGCCAAGCAGCGCCTGCAGGCAGTGCTGGCGTGCCAAGTTGTCATCGCCACGGTGCATCGCCACTTCGGTGAGACGCAGCGACAGTAGCGGGTCAGGGTGTTCCTGTTGCGCCAGGTGGTCGTAATGAACTGCGGCTTCTTCCAGTTGATTACAGGCTCGTAACGATTCTGCCCGACGCCAGCGCGCCTTGTGAGTGCCATGAGGATCGCCAGCACTACTGGCCGCTTCCTCGTGCAATTCATGAATGCGTGGATCGGGAATCATGGCACCGACAGAATCGAGCAACTGGCAGGCGCTATCGGCCTGCTGAGAATCGATGAGAGATCGGGCCAGGCTCAGGCATAGATCCGGATCATCGCCAGGTTCCTTTTGCCACAGGGTGATGGCTCTCTGTTGTGCTTCGGTATCGCCAGGATCGAGAGTTGCGATGCTCGACCAGGTATCGCGAGCCGCCTCGATGCGGAGTTGGTCGCTGCAGCGCTGAGCGTGCGCCCGAAGGCGCCGCTGGGCTTCAGCGGTACGGCCGGTTTCTGCACAGGCTGTGCCGATCCGCGCGCCGAGATCAAAATCGTCCAGTCCCATCTCTTCGGCACGGCGCCAGCGCCTGAGAGCCTGATGCGATTGACCGCTGGCGAGCATCGTTTCTCCGGCTCTGAACAGTTCCATCGCACTCTGCGTCTCGAGATGTCCCTGAGCTACCAGCATCAGCAGGTGATCGAGTGCGCGCCACGGATCGGGACGGGTTGCGGCGATCTCCCCGATGTCCTGAAGTCCGTCTGCGGCCTCGATCAGCGCTTTGGTTTCGGCATCTTCAGCAGGATCCTGAATCACATGTATCGCCTGCGGAGTTGCTGCCACTACATCTC
>JBBWWE010000404.1:0-2688 GCA_050256595.1 Planctomycetota bacterium | reverse complement strand
CTCCCTGGTTGCCTGGTCGAGTTTCAACCAGGCGTGGGCTGGACGCTCCCTCTCGGAGTAGTTACATGCTCAAGGCCTGGATTCGATGGCCCTGGGAGATCTCTGACTCGCGATCGATGATCAGCCCAAGCTGTTGTGATCTTGAATTGGATCGAGGTGAAATCGTGCAAGTCCGCCAGATTCCTGTCGACGGGTACGAAAAGGTAGTGGTAGCCGAGGACCAGGATTCCGGTCTTCACGCCATCATCGCGATTCACGATACCACCCTCGGTCCAGCACTCGGTGGACTCCGCATGTGGGATTATCCAACCGAGGAGGAAGCCCTCACCGATGTTCTGCGTCTCGCGCGCGGCATGACTTACAAGAGTGCCTGCGCCAACACCGGACTCGGTGGCGGTAAGGCAGTGATCATCGGGAATCAAGAAACCGACAGGGAAGAGAAACGCTTCCGTGCCATGGGACGTTTCATCGATAGTCTTCAGGGCCGTTACATCACCGCTGAGGATGTCGGGATCGGCATTCAGGAGTTGGAGTGGATCGGGGCGGAAACCCGCTACGTGACGGGACTCTCACGTCAATCAGGTTCGAGTGGCAATCCTTCTCCCTTCACCGCCAGAGGAGTGATCCGTGGACTGTTCGCCTGTACAGAAGAGCGATACGGGACCAGCCATCTCGATCGTCTTCATTATGCGGTTCAGGGTCTTGGACAGGTCGGGGGAGACGTGGTGCGCTGTCTCTCGATGCTGGGGGCAACTGTCACCGTTGCGGACATCAATGAAGAACGGTGTCAGGAGTTCGTCGCATTACCGGGTGTTGAAGTGGTTTCCGGTGACGAGATCTACTCGGTCAATTGTGATGTATTCATGCCGTGCGCACTCGGTGGGGTTCTCAATGATGAGACGATTCCACTCTTGAATACCCAGGTGGTTGCCGGTTGCGCCAACAATCAGTTGCTGCGCGACGATCACGGTCGAGATCTTCATGACCGAGGAATTCTCTATGCGCCTGATTTCATCATCAATGCTGGCGGGATCATCAATGTTTCGGTGGAAGCACGAGTTGAAGGATATGACGAACGGACTGCGGTTCTCAAGATCGAGAACATCTACAATGCCCTTCGCGAAGTCTTCGATACTGCCCGCCGAGAGAATCTGACCCCTGCGGAGGCTGCTGATCGTGTTGCAGAAAACCGCCTGGAAGAGGCGCGTCGACGCAATGGAAGTTCGGTCGTGGATGCAGCTCCAAATCGCTGATGGATTTTTTTCCGCCGATCGGATTCCGATTGCCACGCCGATCTCGGATTCGAACTCGTTCTGATTTCCAGGTAGTTTTTTCACGTGGTCGCCGATGTAGCACCCAGCACATCCGTGCGGTGATCTATCCCAACTCCGGAGAATGGTCTCGGATCGGGATGGCGGTGAGTCGCAAGGTCGGCAACGCCGTGGTGCGTAATCGACTCAAAAGAAGGCTGCGCGAGATTTTCCGTATCCATCGGGACCAGGCTCCCGAGCCAACAGATTTTGTCTTCATTCCCCGACCAGGCTGCTCGGATCTGTCATTCGAAGATCTCAGTTCAGAGGTGGTGACCCTGATCTCGATGCAACTCGACGATCGAAGGTCCTGAGGGGTTGGAAGGGGTGTTCAGATGGCAACTGAACCTGGGATGCTGGCGCGGGTATTGATGGGTATCGTCAGTTTTTACCAGAAGGCGATCTCCGGCTGGCTTCCTCCTAGGTGCCGGTTCGAGCCGAGTTGTAGTCAGTATTCACTGGAGGCGATCGAGCAACATGGATCATGGCGTGGGATGCTTCTCACCGTACGCCGACTGCTACGCTGCCAGCCATTTTGTACCGGAGGATATGATCCGGTTCCTCCTCGTAGCGATGGGGCATCGTCCTGAAGGTTGCCGATGGTCGTCGTGGCCGCAGGAGAGAGTGCTCTTGCAGGATGTTTTACAAAGTGTAAAGTGCAATCTGCGCTGGAGGAGGATTCTCCCTCGTGCTGGGGGGAGCCGGACGGGGTAGGGAGCGTGCCAAGGTGCCGGATCGTTTGGTGGGGAAAGTACCACTCAAACTTTTCAAGATCGGCGAGGTGATGGCGGCTACCGGAATCTCGCGTCAGACGATCCATGATTATACGGTCGGAGGATTCATCGAGGAGCAAGAGCGCACTCCTGCGGGGCACAGGCTATACGCTGAATGGGTATTCGAGCGTCTGGCGCGGATTCGTTCGCTGCAGGATCAGGGGCACTCCCTGAAGCAAATCAAAAAGTTAATCGATGAGGAGGAGATCTAGATGTCCTGGACCGAACCTCCTTTTCTCACCGCCGCTCTTGCCCTGGCTCTGGTGATTCACCTGATTCCGATTCGAAATCGATCACTTCTTCCGTTAAAGTGGGTTTCTCGTATCGAGAAACTTCGACAGAAAAATCGGTGAACCATGTCCCCCGAACAAGCCCACGTCCAGGATGCAAAGCGCCTACTGGACGCTTTTGAACGACAGGCGTGCATCTACGAGCGACTGCTCGAGAGTTGCGAGGTCTCCGGTGCCGATCCGCTGACGCTGGCGACAGAGGCCGCCGAGGCGCAAAAGGAAGCTCGCGGGATCCAGGAATCGGTTCGGGATGTGCTGGAGAAGTGGACAGAGACCTCCAGTTACGTCGATCCTGAACTGAGGGTTCAGATCGAT
>JBBWWE010000403.1:0-3582 GCA_050256595.1 Planctomycetota bacterium | reverse complement strand
GCGATGGGACTGAGTTTAACGGTGGAGTCGATGAGTCTGAAGAGGAGCGACTGGATCAGCAGTCAGTGCATGAGAATCGCGCCCCCGGCATCCTGCTGAGAAGAGTTTGCTGGCGAGCCGGTTTTGGTCCCTTCCAGAGCGAGGCGGGACTCAACATCCTGGAAGACGGAACCGGAACACTGGTTGAGTTCGTGACACACTGGCAAGGTTGGGCTGCTCTTCTCGGTGGCAGAGGGCGAGCCTTGCGCTGCGCAAGCATTCAAAGGGGCTGGCTTGCCAGTCTCCGGGAAACCATGGAACGAGTGGGAAGCATCGGATGAACCGATCAGCAACCGATCTGAGAACAATCTGGTACATGGGTGCCAAGACTCGCCTGTGTGAAGAGTTCCTCAACGGAGCGGTGTCCGATCTGATAGATCCGGGCGCTACATTGTTCGATGCGTGTACCGGAACCGCTGCCGTGGCTCGTTGGTTTGCTCCCACGTACAAGATTCTGGCCAATGACATCCAGCAGTTCTCCGCTGTCGTTGCGAGGGCCCATCTCGAGGGTGGGCAAGGGTGGCATGAGGTTCTCGAATACCTCGATCCCGAGCAAGATCTGGGATCGGTGAGGGACGAAAATCTCCATCTGCTGGAGAGCCTGGCACCCGATGCGCTGGAACTGGAGAGTTCACTCCTTGCCCAGATCGGTGCCGTGGGAGATGGGTCTCGTTGCGAATCGGCAGTGTTTGATCGTTATCGAGAACTTGTCTCGCAAGCTCCCATCCCGGATGAGGTCGATTCAAGCGAGAAGCCAAGCCAACTCCACCAGCCACTGGCTTCACAACTGGTCGGCTTGCTCGATCAGCGACGAGTTGATCACCAAGCATCCCCGGCAGTGCTGTGCACTGCTTACTGGGCCCATGTTTACTTCGGGCTGCGTCAGTCGATGCAGATCGATTCACTACGTAGAGCGATCGAGCAAATCCCTGCCGCCGATCCATTCCGGAAGCAGAAGCAGAATCTCTACCTTGCCGCACTGATCCACGCAGCTTCTGTCAGCACATCCGGAACCAGTCATTTCGCCCAGCCCCGGTCGATCGAGAAGGATTCCGAACTGATGGCAGTGGTGCGTCGCAGGCTGCTCGATATCGATGAACTGTTCGAGGTGTCTCTCGATGCGATTCGAGCGGAATGGGGATCGGCATCCCGTAACCCGGAAAATCGAGTTTTTTGTTGTGACATACATCAGTTACTGGAAAAAGGGAGTCCTCTGGATGGGGAGAATGTGGATCTGGTTTACCTGGATCCACCATACACTGCTGACAATTATTCGCGGTTTTACCACGTTCTGGAGACGCTGGTTTGCTACGACTATCCTGAACTGCAGCGCCGAGGCGGTGTTCTGACAAAAGGCCGCTATCCGTTGCAAGAGAATAGATTTCGTTCCGATTTCTGTAGCGCTAGTCGCGTCGAGGATGCGTTCAGGAGGGTTGTTACCGCTTGCCACGAACGTGGAGCCAAGTTGTTGATCTCTTACTCCACCGATACCGGGCTTCTTACCCGACGCTGGCACAGCCGGGGAGAAATACAACCTGCCGCCTGTTTGCGCGACCTGGTTCTGGAGAACTACAACCGTGTCGAGATTCGCGAGCAGCCCTTGATGCACTCCGGCCAGGGAGACTCCAATCGTCAGGTGAGTGAACTGCTCTTGCTTTGTGAGGATTGAATTTGCGTTGGCTTGGAAACAAAGTCCGATTGCTCGAGGAGATCCTGCTCGCGGCTGAACGGGCTGGTTTTTCGGGGGGTACCGTCTGCGATCTGTTCGCCGGCAGTGGAACCGTTGGGCGTTTCTTCCGCTCCCGTGGATACAGGGTCATTTCCACAGATCTGATGCATTGCTCGCTGGCATTTCAGAAGGTTTTCCTGGAGTGCGACGGCCCCCCTCTGTTCGAGGGGGTTCGCTCCATCTGGCAGAATCTCGAACCTGTAGGGGTTGATCGCATCCGGAACGCGGAGCCGTCAGACCCGGATGCGTGGGAGCCATTTCTGAAGGTGGTGCGTTTTCTCGAGGATGAGTTGTCGCCACGTGAGGGGTTGCTCTTTCGACAGTTTTCTCCGCAAGGTCCTGCCGGGCGCGGTTACCTGACTCCAGAAAATGCCTGTCGTCTCGATGCCGTCATCGATGTGATTCGCGACTGGCGTCGGCAAGGCAAGATCGAGGAGATCGAACTCTGGCTGCTGGTCAGTTGCATCATCGATGCCGCGGATCGGGTCGCAAATATCTCGGGGACCTACGGTGCATATCTCAAGAACTGGCAAAAGAATGCTCGTAATCCGCTCGAATTGAGAGCCCCGGCACTCGTCAGCGGCCCGCGGGGCGAGGCATATCGTCTCGATGCGATCGATTGCATCGAGACGATGGAGTGCGACCTCCTTTACATCGATCCTCCATATAACCAGCGACAATATGCAGCCAACTACCACCTCCCGGAGGTGATTTCGATGTTACCCCTGGAAGATTCGGATGATCGTATCGAGCCGCTACTCTACGGCAAAACGGGTTTGTTACCCTGGAAGGATTCCGCATCTCCTCTCTGTAGCCGGCGTGGCAGTGAGTGTCGGGATGCGATGGCGAGCATCATCGAGAGAGCTCCCGCGCGAGGAATTGTACTTTCCTACAATGAAGAGGGGATCCTGACCCGTGATGAGATCGAACAGATGCTCGAGCGTTGGTCGCTCTCAGGTGGTGATGGAGATCTGAAACCGAAAACAGGGTCGATTTTGCACGAGATTCCCTATCGTCGATTTCGAAGCGACAGCGATGGACTCAACTCGCGAACCGGTTCCTCGCGCAATTTTCGGCCTGCCGAGGGACGCAACGAAGATGAAGTTCACGAGTGGCTGTTTGCCATCGAGAAGTTACAGGGGGAGCGTTGCTGAAAGACTTGACGCAGCAACGACTGGCGTTCCTGTTTGCAGCGATCGCTGTCGGCTGTGGTGCTCTCGGGGCACATCTTCTGGACGGAAAACTCGAGGTCTCGCAAATGCACCAGTGGGAGGTGGCGACGAGGATGTTGTTCTGGCATGCGGTGGGTCTGTGGATCTGCGCCGGACGGTATCGCCGACCCGGCAACCTGATGCTCTTCTCGACTCTGATCTTCTGTGGCAGCGTCTTCGCGCTCGCTCTCGGGGCTCCCGGATTTTTCGGGTTGTTGGCACCCATCGGGGGAATGGGCTTGATCGCGTCCTGGCTATGGCTGGCGGCATCGGCCTCAGGTGGTGCTAGCGTCAGCTCATGAGGGTTGCCTCTGGCTCTACCGTGAATTTCATGGCAAAGGGCAACAAATTGCCCACCTGAGCGGGTTTGACTGTTATCGGAATATCGTCTAGTCTGGATGTTCTGGGCCATCTAGGCGATTTATCGAGATCTCTGGGCGGTTTGATCGCCGCCTTGATATTTGGCTCTCTGAGAATATTCAGCCCGTGAGGATTTCCGTAGTGAAACGCGATTCGTAGGGTTCGATACAGTCTTGGAGGCGCTAGTGGTTTCGATCAGAGACACCGCTCCTAATCCAGGATTCACGCCACGCCGAACGTGTT
>JBBWWE010000402.1:0-2171 GCA_050256595.1 Planctomycetota bacterium | reverse complement strand
TCAGGCTAGCGTCCCTCTGCTAGTCGCTCTGCCAGGAACTCCGGCAACCCACATGCGATGATCTTCTCCTGGACCGCCTGTATGTCATACGGGATCCGGTATCGATCGATCCGCTGCTGGTCGGTGTCATAGATGACAACGCTGGCATCGGGGTTTCCGTCACGCGGTTGGCCGACGCTACCGACATTGATGATTGCCTGCATACTTTCATCGATCTCGATGGAGTCGTCCGTGTTGTAGCGGATCACATCGGTGAGCAAGAAGGCTACCGGCACGTGCGAGTGGCCGATGAAGCACAGTGGCGTCTGCAATTGCTGGAACGAGAGATGCGCATCCCAGCTGGTCTGGATGTAGTCGAACAGATCCGGCTGGTCGAGGCTGCCGTGGACCAGCGAGAACTCCTCTTCATGGTGGACCAGCGGCCAGCTGCGGATGAAATCGAGTTCGTCTTTAGACAGGACGCCCCGGGTCCAGAGGGTTGCCTGGCGTGCCAGCGGATTGAAGTAATCGATATCGAGCAGGTCGAGGATCGCGTGTTCGTGGTTGCCGGCAACCACGACGTCACAGTGCTGCTGTACCTTGGCGAGGCATTCCGAAGGGGCGGGCCCGTATCCGATGACATCTCCGAGACACAGGGTTCGGTCGACCCCCTCGGTATCGAGGAAACCGAGCACTGCGTCGAGGGCTTCCTCGTTGCCGTGAATGTCGGAGAGCACTGCGATGCGCAATTCAATTTCCTCGTCAGGGTTTTCGCGACGGGTGGATTCTAGTGACTGGGCAAAAAAGAAACAGGTCGAGAAGCCAGGACGATAACCGTCCTGTATAGATTATCGGCCCATGTTCCACGGGGAACAATTCCTCTCGGGACCATCTTCATCGGAGCGTTCCACGTGGAACATCCGGATTTGGGCCACTCATCGGACAGGCTTGTCTCGGACGGTTGGGAAGGATACTCTCCTCTGCCGGAATCGTGTGGATGAGGAGAATGGCACCGATGGCCGTAATTATGGCAATAGCGAGTCAGAAGGGTGGTGTCGGTAAGACCACCACTGCCATCAACCTGGCCGCTTACCTGGCTATCGCCGGAAAACGATGTTTGCTGGTCGATCTCGATCCGCAGGCCAATGCCAGTTCTGGGCTGGGAATCGAATCTCCCCCCCACTCGGTCTTACCGTCACTTCTCGATGGTTCGGTTAAGACCTCGGATGCGGCGGTAGAAACCACGGTTCCGGGACTGAGTTGTTTGCCCAGTACTCCCAATCCGGAGATCCCGGTGACCCCCAAGATGGTCAAGGGTGCCGGTGTTGCAAGGTTGCGTGAGTCCTGGAAGCAGGACGGTAACGATCCGTTTTCGGTGGTGTTGCTGGACTGTCCGCCATCGGTCGGACCGCTGACCGATCTGGCTCTGCAGCTGGCAGACTCGGTGCTGGTGCCGGTCCAGTGCGAGTACTTCGCCATGGAGGGGTTGGCGCAGTTGCTCGAGGGAATGCGCCTGGCCGAGGCCCAGCAGAAGCGTGAGATCCCGCTGGCCGGGCTGGTGCTGACACTGTTCAGTCCGGAAGTGGAGATCTGCCACGAGGTCGCCGAGGAGGTCCGGCGCTACTTCCCTGACAACACCTTTGAGACCCCCATCCTGCGAGATCCGACCCTCGCAGAGGCGTCTAGCCATGGACAACCCATCTGTAATTACGACCCTCGCTCCGCCGGAGCCTGGTCTTATCTGAACCTCGCGAAGGAGGTCATCGAACATGAGTGGACGGAAACTGGGGCGCGGGCTTGATGCCCTGATACGCCGAAGTGGAGACAGCACAGCAGTGACCGATGCCTCCTCTGCTAACAGCGGAGGAATCGGAGTGGTGTTGATCGATCCGGCCCGGATCCATGCAAACCAGGCGCAGCCCCGGACTCATTTCGATGAGCAAGGGCTGGACGAACTGTCTCGTTCGCTCGCCTCCGATGGAATGCTGCAGCCGCTGGTGGTGCGCAACGATGGTCAGGGTGGCTTCGAACTGGTGGCAGGAGAAAGACGCCTGCGAGCGGCTCTGCGTGCAAAATTGACCGAAGTTCCGGTAATCGTACGGGACATCGAAGACCAGCAGATGTTGCCGCTGGCTCTGGCCGAGAATATCCAGCGCGAGGATCTCAACCCCATCGAACTGGCCCGTGCTTAT
>JBBWWE010000401.1:0-1835 GCA_050256595.1 Planctomycetota bacterium | reverse complement strand
GGGCATCGAGCAGGTGTGCTTTCAGGTCATTTCGAGAAGAAACCGCCGAACGGAACATGTTCTCCACCGCCGGGATGGCCTTACCGAGTACCGCCTGGGGTACCGAGAAGCCGGCGTTGTTCGCTTTTCCGAGGGCGACCAGTACCGCAGCACTGGTTCGGTGGGTCGATGATCCTCCCGCCCAGCCCCAGCCTCCATCACGATTCTGTGTCATCGAGAGTTCACCGATGAGGCCGGCGATCCTGGCGCGGATCTGTTCCAGTTTCTGGGCAGGAACCTCGATTCCTGAACGTGATGCCATCGACAAGACCTCGATGGCTCCGGCCAATCGGGCGGCACGAGAGGCGAGATCCCGTCCCGGATGAATGTTGTGCTTTTGATCTCCCTCGGCTGCGAGATCGATGAGCACCTGATCCAGGCTGGAACCGATCCAGATCTGCAAGGTGCGATCGAGCCAGGTGGAAGAACCCGGCAGTCGGATGGTGCGGGTGGCGCTGTGGTCGAGGCTGCCCCCTGCGGTGCCGCTGGCGAAAAGTCCCCACGGACGAACGGAGATGGAGCGAATCTGTCGAAGAGTACGGGCATCCCCATCACGGTTCACTTCCAGGGTGATTTCGACAGGCAAGACGGGATCATTCGGCAGCGGACCGATGGCTCCGAGGGTGATTTCTTGCATACCGTCGATGAGAACCAACTCCTTGCTCACCTCGAAGGCTCCGTCTCCTGCTCCGATCCGGATGGAGACGGTACCACTGCCGCGAGTTTCCGAAGAATTGACGATTCGGATGCGGGGTTCGATCAGATCCCCTTCCATGGCGCTGCTCGGCAGAATCGGATCTATGGTGATATCATCGCGGGCGATGAAACTGCCATCGCTGTTTCCGAACAGGTCATCGTCTCCGATGGCCTGGGCACGGATTCTCCAGGTGGTGCTGCGTGGCGGCACGGTGAAGGTGATGCTTGCGGTTCCTTCGGAATCGGTGAGCAACCCTCCCTCCCAGTGGGCGGTGAAGGCCTCGTAGGAACGAGGCATACTCTCGTCAAAGCTCAGTTCCCCCCATTTGTCCTTCTGTGCGTTTCCTCCTTTTCGGCCAGACATGCGGATACGTCCAGACCTCTTGCCGAAGGCCCCTCCGCCACCTCCGGTGATGGTGATGCCATCGGCTTCACCCAGAGCTTCCCCGCCAAAACTAAAACTCTCGGCTCCGGTAGCAGACGGTCGCCCCGCCGCAAACAGGCGGGTGCCGAGCGATATACGACGTTCCTGCAGTGCCAGTTCTTCCAGTTCCAGTTCTTCCTCATCGAGCAGTGCCTGGGAGATTTCCATCGTGTCGCCATGGTATTCAAAGCCACAGGAGGTCGAGGTGACCATCTCGATCGATGAGCGGTTTGTGCGTACGAGTGATCCGGTGAGATCGGAAAACCAGTCGGGATAAAGGTCATCGACGGCGACATCGACCACCGCAAGAGCAATCTCTGCCGGAATTCCCTCTCCCTGGAGGTTCCGCGTGATCACCTCGAGGGTCACCTCCGCTCCGGGGATGACTCCTTCGGTGGGTGCGATCACCTCCAGTTGTAATTGTTTGCGAATGCGGAAGACCACAGCAGCCTCGTGCAACTGCCCACCTTCCATCATGGCAAGGCTGACGGTGGCTTCGGGGTACATCGACGATGCCACATCGACGTCTACCTGGTTTCGTCCGTCACTGAGATCGACAACACGGTACTGCAGGATTCCGTCTCCGATGATGGTCAGTAAAGCAGGGCTGGACGTTCGAGTGTTCTGTAGATCGAGTTCGACTTTTTCCCCGACATCGAGGCGAGTTTTTTCTACC
>JBBWWE010000400.1:0-8253 GCA_050256595.1 Planctomycetota bacterium | reverse complement strand
TCTGGAGTGCTCCATCTCCTGTCCCTGAGGAAAGAGCCGCATCAGGGCACCGGTAAGAAACCATCCGGAGCCGGTCCCAGCGACCGGGCTGCTTCATCGATGGTTGTTCCGGTATGCGGGAACTTCCAGTCGGGAGCGATTAACGCGGCGGGAATCGCGGCGTGATGAAAGGTTCCTAGAGAATCGTCTACCGGCAAATCAGCCAGCATGTGCAGATCTTCGCCAGCGTAGCCAAGGATGTCGATGTCCATCGTTCTGGGAGAATTGAGGTCACTCGATCGCCTTCGCCCGAGCGAATCCTCGATGGACCGAATTCGATCTCGTAATTGTTCGAACGGAGGTGGGTTCTCGATGATCAGCGCCTGGTTGAGATAATCCGTCGTTCCCGGGGCTCCGACGGGATGACTCCGGTAGATCGGTGATTTTGAAAGGATCGTGAAACTCTCTCCCAGCAGCTGGAGACCATGCTGAAGATTGTTCCTGGCATCGATATTCGAGCCGATCAGTAGTAGCGAGAAAGTGGTGCCAGTAGACATCAGGAGCGTGTCCGGAAGATCTCGATGCCGACGCTCCTTGAGAATCGGAGCGCCCCCGGTTTCTCGACCTTGACGCGGGTAGCCACTATCGCTTCATTTTCAAGAATGAGACCGGAGATCTCCTCGACGAGCCGCTCCAGTAACATGCAGTGGGAACTCTTCACGTGTTCGATGATGTTCTTGGTCAGGGATCGATAATCGACCGCTTGCTCGATGTCATCACTTCTTGCTGCTGCAGTGATATCGGTCCAGAGCGTGATATTTATCACGACTTCCTGACAACGGTCTCGCTCCCGGTCGAAGATTCCGATGACGGTTCTGACGATCAAATCCTCGATCTGAATCCGGTCGCAGTGAGATAGGTCAGGAGTCTCGCTCACGATAAGATCCTTCCACCATCGATCGGTAACACATGACCTGTTGTATCGTCCGCCTCGCCGATCAGGAAGACCATCGCATCGACGAGTTTTTTGACGGAAGGGTTGTTCCCGAGAAGGGGATCTTCCGGTGGCTCCTGGGTTTGTTGCCGGGGAGCGCCCGACGGAGCAAGGATGGAGCCTGGAGAAATGGCATTGACGGTGATTTCCGGAGCGAGTTCCACGGCGAGCAAGCGGGTGAGATGAAGGAGACCTGCCTTGGCAAGACCATAACTGAAGTACTGCGGATCTGCGATCTGTGCTCGCCAGTCGAGCATCTGGATCACCCGTCCCTGTTCCCCGGTCGGAAGCTGGCGAGCGAATTCCCTGGCAAGGAGAAGTGGAGAGACGACGTGAATGCGGTGATCGAACTCCAGTTCGTGCGTATCGACCTGGTCGAGTCCCAGCGGGATGAAGCGAGAAGCGTTGTTGATCAGAACCTGAAGAGGTCCCAGCTGGCGTGCTTCTTCGATGATCGCCGAAACACAGCCGGGATCGGACAGATCTCCCTGTACCGCCAGTGACTCGACTCCATGAGATCGGCATTCCTCGACCGTCTGTATCGCCTCTTTCTCGGAGGTGTTCCAGTGAACAGCGACGTGCATCCCCTCGGTGGCCAGGCGGCAAGCCATCGCCTTGCCGAGGCGGCGGGCCGCTCCGGTGACCAGGGCCACTTTCCCTCCGATTTCCATCCTATTCCTTTCCTGAGAGTCCTCGCTCCATTGTGCGCAGTAGAGATCGATGAGTCCACGGGCACTCCGGACCTTGACCGGAGGATCGCGTACCGGGAGACTCTGCGCATCTGAATCTCAACCCTCGGAGCAGGAGAATTGTATTGGCCAAGGTACTCGAGCCGAACGCAACCATCGTGGGCAGGGATGACCTGTCCGAAGGACTGGCGATCTTCCGGGTCGCCCTGGACGAAGCGCTTCCAGAGGGGGACTGGTTTGTTCCGGGGCAGTACATGGTCATCGGCGTCAACAATGTTCAGGAGCCAGATCTCGGTGGGGTACAGAGACCGATGTCGATCGCTTCCGAACCAGCCGAAAGAGCACACGTCGAGTTTTACATCCGTCGAGTGGGGAAGCCCGAGTCGAAGAATCCGTTGACTCACAGTCTGTTCCTGCTGGGCGAAGGGGAGCGTGTTTTCTTGCGTCCCAAACCGAAAGGACACTTCACCATCCCGGGTACCATCGGGATTGAAGATGATCGCTGGAGAATCTATGTCAGTGCCGGTACCGGATTGGCTCCTTTTGTCTCCATCGTTCGTGACGACATCACTCATGGCCGCTCGGTGGCAAAAACATGTGTTATCCACGGGGTGTCCCGATCTGGAGATCTGGGTTATCGAGATGAACTGGAAGCGATGGAACGTGATCATGGTCTTGCCTACGTCCCGACCGTGAGCCGTCCGGCAGAATGTCCGGACTGGTCCGGAACCTGTGGACGCGCTGAAGACTGCTTCAAGGATGAAGGCATCGCGATGCTGGAATCCAGGATAGGCATCGAGAGTGGTTCTCTGAGTCCTGAAGCGGCGGCGGTTCTGGTCTGTGGACTTCAAGGGACCATCGGTGAGTCGATTCTTCGTCTTTCCAGTCGCGGTTTTGTTCCCGCCGAGAAGAAAATCCGCAAGGCTGTGGGGATCCCCGATGAAACAACTCCATCGCTCTTCTTCGAGCAGTATGACTCCGATCCAGTGATCGACCTGGAAGATCCTGAAATCCTGTCCCATCTGCGGAGCGGTCTCGGTCTCGATTGAATCCGTTCATGGAACTGGATTCGTGACGATATCTTCCGGATGATGTGTTCTGTCCAGAACACGGAGAGGTTCGATGGCTAGTTCTCCCGATCAGAATCCAGTGCTCTATCTGACCCTCGGTGGGTCCGAGCAGGAGATCTCCTTCGAAGACCGTGCGGCGATCACGTTCGGTAGATCCGATGAGTGTGACATTCTTCTCGATATTCCCAGGGTGAGCCGAGTTCATGCAGAGGTTCGTATGGAGGAAGGCAATCTGCGACTCGTCGACAAACGATCTTCCAATGGAACGATGCTCAACGGCGAACGGGTCGATTTTGCCACCCTCAGAATCGGCGATCGCATCGAGATCGGCAGTGCCGTGATCGAGGTCAGGGAAAAGGCTGCTTCGGGACCAGTTCAGACAACCGCACCCAAGCGCAAGTCGTCATCGAAGTTGCGAGACACTTCGTCAACTGCCGGTCCCTCTGGCGGAAGTGATGGAGAAGCGGGATCACGTCCAGTGCGAACTCGCATCGGCACTTCTCCGGTCTCACGTCTGACCGATATGGCCCTGATGGCACTGCTGGTGTTGCTGTTGCTCCTCATCGGCCGCGAGTATGCGGATGGCCCTCGAAAGATCCGTTCCGAATCCACCTCGAATAATTCCGGTGAGGGTGTCCCGACCAGTTCGGAGATCTCATTTCCAGTGGCTGCTCCTCTCGATGAAGGAGAAGTGGAACTCGAACTGCTCGAACAGGAACTCGCTGCAGCCGAGGTGGGTTGGGATGCCATCGGTGCTCTGCGCGCTCTTGCCCGCAGGTACCCCACCAGCAAAGCTGCAACGACCTGCGATGATCTGGCGCTCGCGCTGGAGGGGATGAAGATCGCCAGTGAACGCGAGAAGCGAGAATCGCTGGAAGAGGTGCTGGCACCGTTGATCCTCTCCGAGCGATTCGGAGAAGCTGCCTCAGCAGCTCACTTCCTGTCCCGGGTCGAGGACATCGATTCCACGAAGGGTTACTGGAGGGTCCGTGCTGATGAAATCGATCAGTTGGCGCGTGGACGGCTGGTAGAAATCCAGGACCAGGTTTCGGCATTACTGGGAATTCGCCAGCCCGGAGAAGCGCTGAGGATCATCGCTTCGGTACGACCGAGATTCGCAGGCATTCCAGAATACGAGTCGATGCTCGGAGAGTTGGTCGATGGCGTTGCCGATATCCGCCTCCGGCAACCGCCCCGTAGAGTCTCACCTCCGGTGGAATGGGCTCAATTGCTCTCCTCGGCGCGACTTCTGCTCGAGCAGTGCCGTTACGGCGACCTTTCACCGATCCTGCACCGCGCCATCTCGCTCGATCTTCCTACCGAGGAGCACATCGAAGCCCTCGATATGCTGGTGAAAGCTGGTGCGCTGGAGACGATGTTCGTGGAGTTCCTCGAGGGTGCTTCCGGTGGCGAACTCTCGGTGCAGTTTACTTCTGGAACTTCGCGCGTCATCCGGGCTACCCGCGATGGGGTCGAACTGGAGCGACTGATCGCTGGTGGCAAGTTGGTCGATCGTCGACCCTGGCCGCGGGTCAGTTCGGTAGAGAAAACGCTGCTGTTTCGCTCGGTGCCCCATTCCCTCGATGGAGTGATGGGACTCGTCTTCCTCGCCGAAGTTGCCGGTGATGACGAGGGTTTTCATCGTGCGCTCGTGAATCTGCATCGCAGGACTCGTGGTCAGGAACTTGCCGAAGCGATTCTCGAACGATCTCGTTCCGGGGGCGTCTCTTCGGGAAGTTACGAGGAGTTCGAGGGGCGCCTCGTGACGACTCTGGAGAAGGAAGAATTACTCGAACGACGTCGATTGAGAAAGGAACGGGAACTCGAAGCGATCGCCGAGGCGAAACGACTCAGGAAGTCGAACAAGATCGAAGCGGTGATCGAGTACGTACACCTGCTCAGGGAACAGGGTTCCTTCAGTCTGGCAGACCGGATGCTGCGCGAGGTAGTGGCCCAGTCAGATGATGCCGAGCAATCCTCCGAGGCGCGCAGGTTGCTCCAGGATCCATACCTCGCGATGGTTCCCATCCGCGAAAGTGGTGCTCCTTCCAATCGCATCGATTTCTTCATCCTGGGAGATGGGTACCAGGTTGATGATCAGCAGCAGGAGATGTTCCTCAACCACGCCAGGACCTGCGAGAAACTGCTGCTGAGCGTCGACCCGTACCGGGAATACGAGCAGTACTTCAACGTGTATGCCCTCCACCTCCAGTCGAAGGACATGGGTGTCTCGCGTGAACCGGGGGAAATCGTCAAGGACACTGCTGTCGGTTGCACCGTTCGATATGACGTACTCACTTCCAATGGAGGCAAGGTGTTCGCGATCCTCGCCTCACTGGGGGAAGCCGGTAAGGATCGACAGACGGTGGTGATCGCCAACGATTCCGCGGGTGTTGCAACTGGCGGCGGGGGCGTGTCGAGTTTGCCCAAGGGCGCTCTGGGGCTGGTCAACCACGAAGTGGGTCATTCATTCGGTGGTCTTCATGACGAATACGACTACGAACCGGGACAGGATCCCGACAAGGAGCCACCTCCTTCGCGCGATGCGATCGTGCCGACGCGGGCAGCGCCTCCCAATTTGATGCACGGAAGTGACCGTGACGATGTCGAATCCCAGGTGATCTGGAACGACTGGATCGAGGCGGAGGACCGCTGGTGGAACGGCAGCAAGGTGGGACTGTTCGAGGGAGGTGACCGCAAACCTTTTCACGTCTGGCGTCCTCAGGTCTCCTGCATGATGAGAGACAACAGCGGCTTCTGCGTGGTTTGCATGGAGCACATGGTGAAGCAGATCTACCGCCGGGTTCGGCCGGTGGATCGGGTCGACCCGGAACCCGGGGATCTGGTACTCTCGAAAGCGGAGGCCGAAGAGGTGATTCTCAAGGTCTGGACACTGCAACCGAGAACCCATGATCTCGAAGTGACCTGGAGAGTACTCTCCTTTGGTCTCCAGAAACCGGGGCAAGCGACCGGTGCTGGAGGAAGAACCGTGGTCAAGGATGCACGTCCGGGAGAACGGTGGAGGAGAGCTCAAAGTGGCCTCGATCCGACCGGGAAAACGGTCCAGGCGGCTCAGATTCGCGCCAAGGATCTGGACCCGGGGTGGCACAGGGTTCGTTGCAGTATCAAGGATCCGACTCGCTGGGTCCTCACCGATGAGGGCGGACTTCTGAGTCAGGAACTGGAGTGGTGGGTAGAAGTACGCCCCTGATCCGAGCAGTATGAATCGCGAGGAGAGGAAGCAGGTATGCCAGGTCTCAGGATGATCGCCATCACCAGCGGCAAGGGTGGTGTCGGTAAGACACATATCGCGGTCAGTTTCGCCATCGAGTGGGCAAGACTGGGCAAAAGAGTGATCCTGGTCGATGCCGATCTGGGTCTTGCCAACGCCGATTTGCTTCTGGGGATCAAGAGCAAGAACACCATGAAGTCCGTCATCGATGGCAAGTGCTCGCTCGATTCGGCACTGGTGAAGGTCAAGCCCAAGCAATGGAAACTACCGGGCGACTCCGATGAGGGAGAGTTATTCTTCCTGCCCGGAGACATCGGTTCCTCCGATCTCGCTGTGCTGGAACCAGGCCACCAGGAGCGGTTTCTGGAGACGCTGCAGGAACTCTCCGGACACGCCGACATCGTCGTTTTTGATACCGGTGCGGGACTCGACTGGAATGTGATCCGGTTCTGCCAGTTTGCCGGAGAAGCGGTGGTTGTGACCAATCGCGAACCGCTCGCCAGACGCGATGCGACCGTCATGCTCAATGTTCTCCAGGTGGTGTCACCATCTCCTCATTGCTGGTTGGTTCCCAATCAGGTCGTCGACGAACTGGAGGGTCGGAGACTGTTCGACCATCTGGAGCGTTTATGTAAGGAACGCTTGTTGTGGGGCGGCTGTGTCTTGCAGGATTCGGCGGTTCCGGAAGCGGTGGAATCGAGGCGGCCGGTGGTTCTTCACGAACCGCAATCCGATGCGTCGCAGTCGATTCGAGAACTGGCGCACTACATGCTCGATCATGCTCCTGCGGGGCCGGATGGCGATGGGGATCTGTTCGACAGGGTGCGTCAGATTCTTCACCAGTGAGGCAGGAGTGAGGCAGGAGTGAGGGGGGCGGTCTCGCTTAGCGCCAGTCTTGCTTTAGCCCAGTCTTGCTTAGCCCCAGGCGGTCATGCGGGAACTGCCACGACGACGACGGGCGTTGATCTGCTTACGCCCTGCCTTGGTGCGCATACGGGCACGGAAGCCCTGCTTCTTGCGCTTGATGCCGGTCTTGCGAATCTTGACCTTCATTACGTCCTCCATGGTGTTCAATCGAAGTCCGGAGTCTACCGGGGACGATTTCGCCTTGCAACGGCTTCCGGGAGCTAGTCTTGCGGCTTTTTGGGCGGTTCCGTGCGAACCAGCGCTTCGATCCCAAAGATTCTATCTCCGCGGCCGCTGAGGATGATCTGCCCGCCTCGGGATGGGCCCGGGCTCTCCCAGCGTAACCGCGAAGATCCATCGCCGAGCACCAACGTGGTGGAGGTCTCTTCGCCGCTGAAGACCTGGAATTGACCCTTGTAGTTTTTCCTTCCGCCTCCAATGGAACTCTCGCCGGTCAGCTCTCCGGTCGGTTTGAACTCACCCCGGTAGGAGTAACGGACATAATCGTCGGTGAACTTGACATGAGTTTTGTTCCAGCGGAACTCGACAGTCCCAGCAACTTCGTCGTGCCAGAGATGGACCCGGAAGGTACGGCAACCATCGGGTAGTTCCAGTTGCCCCTTCCGGCCCAGTTCCTCATCCACGACAAAAGGCGGAAGAACCACCGGGCTCCAGTGATGCGACCCGAGATCCCGGATGCGCAGCCCGCGCCAGCGAATCTCGAGTGGTTCCTTGCGGTTTCCGACGCCGTGAACTTGAAGTCCGATGAAGCCGCTGAGGCGACGGGTGTCGAATACTTCCGCTGCCGGCACACCGTTGAGCCAGGTTTGCATCTTGGCTCCCATCGCCACCACACGGACATGATTCCAGTCGTGCGGTTTGTGAGCGGCTTGGGCTTCGGGATTGTCCTTGAGGTCATCGATCCAGCCGCGGTCTCCTTCTTCATAGAGTCCGGCGCTCCAGAATCGTTTTCGCTTGTCATCGACATCGATTTCGACCTGAAAACCTCGGGCACTGCCCCCTTTTGCTTCACTACGAATCTGGACTCCGGAGTTGAGTGAGATGTCACAGAGAAACTCGTACTCCAGTTCGAAATCTCCAAACTGACGCTCGGTGGTGAGCCAGGTGTTGGGGCTGCCCGCGGTCGTCTGTCCGATCACCACCGAGTCCTCGACGCGGTAGCGAGCGGTCCCGCCAAGAATCTTCCAGCCGGACAGGTCTTCGGGGGGAACCAGTGATTCCCACGGCGTTTCCAGGGGCGGGTCATCTCCGGGAGTGACCGAGATCGCTGAAACGACAGGAATCGTCGTGAGCAGTACGCCGACCAGCAGCAGAAACCTCATTGCGGGTCTCCCTTCAGCGTCTCGACGGTCCACGGCAGGA
>JBBWWE010000399.1:0-4486 GCA_050256595.1 Planctomycetota bacterium | reverse complement strand
GCTCTCTGTACAAACACAAAGGGAGCATCTGGATAGGAACCGTTGAAGGTCTCATCGTTGTATCGCTCGACGATGGAATCGAGACTATCGAGGGCGTCTTGATACTTGCCCGCCGCATTGGCTGCCTTGGCCAGGAAATATGACACACCGATATCCAGGAATGGGTCATCGGTGTCACGAACAGCCGCCTGGGCCTGTGCGAGCATCGATGCCGCCTCGGTGGCAAAGCCCCCGTCTATCAAAATCGAAGCGAATCCCAATCGGACACCGGGGCCCGCTTCATCAAAATTTGCTTCAGGAAGACGGATCCACTGCAACACCAGTTGACCCGCACGCTTCCGATCATCATCGGTGGAGGAAGCTCGATAGGCTTCGATGAGGTAATAGGTGGCGGCAACCAGCGATGATCCCTGTGGCCAGAATTGACGGATTTCATTCACGCCGATCTCGGCCTTGGCTAACTGCCCATCGGCACAGAGGACCTCCACCAGCAGCAAGATGGCACCCTCACGGTAGACAGTGTCTCCAGCGAGTTCATCCAGGACCGGTTGCAACACCTCAAGAGCATCTGCTGCTGATTTTTTTCGATCGCCCCAGTACATCCTGGCGATTTCATAACGCAGAGCCGATTCTCCCGGAACGTCACCGGCATTTCTCGCCTCTACGAGCAGCGGTAACAGTTCACCGGAGGCATCACGGATTCCTTGATCCACATCTGTTGTGATACGGAACAAGCAGCGAGCGCCACCAGCTCGGGCGCGGAAGAAGAAAGGTACAGATCTTTCCACATCCCCATCGGTGTAAGTTCGGGAGATCCTTCTGAAGAGATCCCGCGCCTGAGGGTAATTCCCGTCCATCTCCTTCTCGGTCGCCTGCTGCA
This sequence comes from Planctomycetota bacterium, assembly GCA_050256595.1. Taxonomy (GTDB): domain Bacteria; phylum Planctomycetota; class UBA8108; order UBA1146; family UBA1146; genus UBA1146. The sequence continues at coordinate 3,606 of JBBWWE010000399.1, read as the reverse complement.
ACTTCAATTGCTCGCTGCCGAGTCCGCGAGAATTATCGGAGAACAGTTTTTCTGCAACGGGAACCAGTTCTGCCCATGCACCTCCGTCGTCGACGGCGAGATCTCCGACGATGGCGAAGAAGTTCTGCGAAGCCATCGCGACCATATCACTCTTGGGAAAGTTCTCTGCCAGGTACTGATATGCGATAGCCGCTTCTTGTGGACGTCCAAGTGCATCACTTGACTCACCGATCTCGTAGAGGGCTTTGGCCCGCCATCTCGACGATGCCTCCCCCTCGTGATGAGAAGAGAACGCATACTTGGCCGCCTCGATGGCCCGATCCAGTTGACCCCGATCGCGGAATCCGGCTGCCGCACGAGCGTAAATTTCCGGCGAAAGATCCCCGATCTTCAAATCCACCAGGTAACTGAGTCCGCGAGAGATCTGGTCGAGAACCTCGCGTGTCCCTCCAGGATCAGCTTTCCACTGATCGGGAGCATCGAACTCGTTGATCAATCCCTCGAGCATCGCCAGACCAGTGGAACTATCTCCGGCTGCGATCCGGGAGATCGATTCCTCGATGTTGAGAGATGCCACCATCTCGGTGAGGGAAGGGTCTTCAGGATTTGTTCTGTAGGGGAAGTTAGGGTCGACCTCTTCATAGAGGTATTCGATCAACTCCAGCCCCTCTTCGGGGCGACCGGCTCGGTTATAGGCACGGAGCGACCCGGCGAGAGATTCGATTCTCATCCTCCGGATGAAGTAGACCACCTCCGGGTCGTAGGGTGGATCGACACTCGGTTCGATATCGACCAGCAACTCGAGTTCTGCGGCTGCCTGTTCCGGCTGCCCCAACGATGCCAGCGCCTGGCCATAGATCAACTGCGCCTCGTAACGGCGCCCAAAGTTCTCGTAGCGCTGATCGACAAATTCCTTGGCACGGGTTGCGAGCTCGCCGAATAGTTTCTTTGCAATCTCGGCTCCATCGGGAAGCATCTTTGTGTACACCTTCAGTGCATTGAGCAACTGAAACTCCCACAGATCCCGGACCCCCACCTTGGCCGACAGCTCGACAGAAAGTCGCTCCCTGGACTCGTCATCTCGGGCCGCCACAACCTTCGCCTCGAGTGCTTCTAACTCGCTGTTCTGGAGCAAGATGTTGTCATCGAGGATCTGCCGCACCTCGACAGTCCACATCCGATCACGCGCTGCGATGGCACGGTTTCGTGCACCTGGACTGGTCGCGAAAATCGCCTCTGTATTGGCATCATCGAGTCGCAATAGCGCCGCCAGGACCGCTTCGAGTTGCGCCCCCTTGGAGCGAGGATGCTCGGGATAGCGCTTGGCCAGAGCCTGGATCGCTGCCTCGTAGCCATCGATATCACCCTCGACACGGGTGGCATCCGCGAGGAAGTACTCGAGTGACGCACGCGAGGTGCTGCCGGCACTCTTCATGCGAGATTGAATCCACAAACGCGCGAGGTCAGGGCTGTTGTAGGAACCTAGCAGTTCCCTTACGAAGCGGGTTTCCTCGTCATCGAGGTCACCACGACCGATGACCTGGGCAGGAACCATGGTAGTTGCCAGAAGCAACACCACGCTGCACAGGCACAGCAATGCCTGGAACCGAACGGTTTCCCGCAATGATGTAAGTCGTAGCTCCATCAACCCCACTCCCGCCTCCCCGTCGCGGGCATCAAAATCGACTCAGGCGCTCACACTGACCGCCGTGCCTTGTACCTAGTTAAACTTATTTCGTTCCTCATCCCGAATCACAGTGATCTTGGCACTGATCAGGACGAAAACATTCGACTGCATGCGAGCTTGGCCCTTGCGACCAAACAAGAAATCCAAGAATGGAAGACGCGAGAAAAAGGGCACCCCGGTCTGAGAATCCTGGGTGATAGTTCGTTTCAGTCCGCCGACCAGAACCGTTCCACCGTCGGGAATGGTGACCGTGGTCTTGATGTTGGTCACCGACAGGACAGGAAATTCCACATTCAAGTTGGTCAATCCAAGAGTCAACGTCTTAAAACGAGAAGGCAACTGGACCGCGAGGGTCGGTTCGATCTCGAGTATCACGTACTTCCGGTCATGACTCACTGTCGGCCGCACCTGCAGGATGGATCCTGAATTGAGGATCTCGATCACCGGGTTGATCACCGGTACAACCCCGGTCTGGTTGACCTCGGCATCCGCGATGTAGGCGCTCTGATCGACCACCAGCGAGTGGGAAATCTGGGTGTTGAAAGCAGTAACACGGGGCGCATCCAGCTTCTTGAACTGCTGTGATTTCGGGTTCGCCTCGATAATCGCTTCCAGGGCATAGGTATCGAGCACGTTGTACTGAATCGCCAGTCCACCTTGATTACCGATTTCGAATGGCGATACCGAAGATCCGAGTGGCAGTGAAAAAGCGTTGTAAACAGCAGCCCTCACATCGATCTCTCCTTGAGCGTCGACAATTTCGAATCCACTTGCGATCTGGGTCCCCGCTCCATCGATATCGTTGATCGGGTTGGGCAGATTCGAGTTGAAGGGATTGCCGTAATCGACGCCGATCGACTCAAGGAAATTGTCTTGCAGGTCGATGAAGCGAGCCTCGACCGTCACCATCACCCCGGTAGATTTGCGCAACGCATCGAGCAACTGGATCAGTTTCCGATGATTGGGCAAGGTGGTCCGTGCTACCAATTTTCCATTCTGATACTTGACACTTTCCCCATCGGGCTCGCCCTCGTCGCCATAGAGAGCACTGATGACCAGCTCCACCAGCAGATCACTGTCGAGTGTCGTTTCCTGGGTGTCCTCGTCATCTCCGAGATCAAATCGACCTCCCCCGCCATCGGCATCTCCGTCCTGACTCGACTGGAGTGCCAACCTCGGGGCCCTGAAATCGGGATGATCCTTGGTGATGTCGGAAACCTCGTAGAACTCCAGGTAGAGGTCATTGCGAAGAGATTCGGACGGGCCAATGAGCACCGCTCCTGAACGAATCACGTAGGAGAAGGGCGGATCATTTCCTTGCAGGACCAGATTCAGCACGTTTTCCAGCGGCAGATCAGTGACCTCCGCAAGTCGTACCGTTCCATCACCACCTTCGAGGGCGTCACGCGCTTCCTTGGTCAGGACAAAGTTGATTCCCGACAGATCCTGAAGGAACTGAATCACTTGATCGAAGGGTTCATCCTGAAACTCGACACTGGCAACGCGTACACGAAGCTTGCTCCTGATCGACTTCTGTTGAACCGTCTCCACCGCCTGCAACCGATCCTCGAGGCTCTGCTCCTGGCGGGTGATGCGCAACCAGTCTTCACGACTCGGAAAGTTAAAAATCTCGGTGTAAGGAATTTCCGACTCCAACTGCGAGATGAAGGTGCGGTTCCACTCTGCATTGGTCTGCATGCCAGAATCGAGGATCTCATAGAGGTGACGCAACTCAGCTGCTTCACGCCGCAAAGCACGCACATCTTGACGAGATGGATCGAGGCTCAAGACCTCATCACATAGATCGATCACCCCTTCGTATTCGCGCTCGCCAAACAGGCGTCGTGCCTGGCGCATGATCTCCTCGATACGGTTCTGGATGAAAGAAACGGAACGAGCCATCTCTGATTCAGCATCGG
>JBBWWE010000398.1:0-4494 GCA_050256595.1 Planctomycetota bacterium | reverse complement strand
CTGCGCCAACCGCTGTGGTCGAATCGGCAAGCGTTTCATCCGACCGGAAGCTCACATTTTGATGATGGCGGCAGCACAGCCGTTCATCTCCGGAGCAATTTCCAAGACCATCAACATGCCGACAGAGACGACCATCGAGCAGGTCCGTGATTCCTACAATCTCGGCTGGAAATCGATGCTGAAGGCGGTGGCCCTCTACCGCGACGGAAGCAAACTCTCCCAGCCTCTCTCCTCGTGGGGAGAAGATCTCGATGAGTCGGAGCTACCGGAAATTGCGCCGAATATGCCCGAGCAGGTCGGGAAGGTCATCTATCGCTACCTGGCACGCCGCCGCCGCCTGCCCGATCGCCGCAGTGGTTACACTCAGAAGGCGACGGTCGGAGGGCACAAGGTCTATCTCCGCACAGGCGAGTACGATGACGGCTCCATCGGAGAAATCTTCCTCGATATGCACAAGGAAGGCGCAGCATTCCGGAGTTTGATGAACAACTTCGCCATCTGTGTCTCGCTCGGACTCCAGCATGGGGTACCGCTGGAAGAATACGTCGATGCGTTTACCTTCACTAGATTCGAACCCAATGGAACTGTTACCGGTAACCGGACCATCAAGATGGCAACCAGCGTGATCGATTACATCTTCCGCGAACTGGCCATCAATTACCTCGCTCGACACGATCTCGGTCATGTCGAGCATGAGGATCTTCGCTCGAGTTCGATCGGAACCTCCCCTCCTCCGGAATTCACCGATGAGGAGGAGATCACGGTCACCAGCGGCGACTCCCACGACGCCTTCCTCTCGGAAGGGATCAAGGAGTTCACCCGGACACTCCCACCCCTCGATGTCCCGGCAGCCACCGAGACCCTATCCAGGCGGGAGGTTTCGCAAGCCAAGGGCTACTCGGGGGATCCGTGTCATGAATGTGGAGCATTGACGATGGTGCGTAACGGCACCTGCCTGCGCTGTAATACCTGTGGAGCCACCAGCGGCTGCTCCTGATCGACACAGGTGTGACGACTCAGCGGGTGGTTCGCTAGACTCGAGACTTATTCGTTTGTTCATGGAGGTGTCTGATGTCAGTGAAGCCTGATCGCTGGATTCGCAGGATGGCCGTCGAGCACGGCATGATCGAGCCTTTCTCGCCCGAGCAGGTCAGAGAAGGAGTCGATGAGTCGGGACAAACCTACCGAGTGATCTCGTACGGTGTCTCATCCTACGGATACGACCTGCGTGTCGCAGACGAGTTCAAGGTATTCACCAACGTTCACGGATCCGTGGTGGATCCCAAGGCATTCGATGCGCGCTCCTTCGTCGACATCAAGACCGACTGCTGCATCATCCCACCCAACTCCTTTGCGCTGGCACGTAGCGTCGAGTACTTCCGGATCCCCCGAAACGTCATCACGATTTGTCTTGGAAAATCCACCTATGCTCGCTGTGGAATCATCGTCAACGTCACCCCGTTCGAACCGGAGTGGGAAGGGCATGTCACCCTGGAGATCTCAAACACAACGCCGCTACCGGCTCGTGTTTACGCCGAGGAGGGACTAGCGCAGGTATTGTTCTTCGAGAGCGATGAAGATTGCGAAACCTCATACCTGGACCGGGGTGGAAAATATCAGGGACAGCGGGGAATCAACCCTCCCCGGATGTGATCGGGAGCGGTGGCGCAACGAGCGCCATGACCTTACGATCCGGTGGTCTCGAATTACTTGGTCTCAAGTTGCGTGGTCTCAGGCTGTTTATCCATACGCAAACCAGGATCGGGATGAAGGGGTTCCTGTGATCGACAAGTCAGGCGTGGATCCGAATGCAGCGACAGATCCCACAGGCAATACCCCCTCCGGAATCAGACTCTTGACTCCATCGTGTGAGTCTGCAGGAGATTGCGACAAGATTCTCCAGGCGGCCATCGAGGGAACACGCATCTCCGCCGCCGATGCACTGGCGCTGGCTCTCCATGCCGATGAAAACGCACTGTTTGTCACGGCAAACCGGATTCGCGAGAAGTTTCATGCGGATTCGGTCGTCACTTACGTCGTCGACAGGAACATCAACTACAGCAATATCTGCACCTCCGTGTGTTCCTTCTGCGCCTTTTATCGCAAGCCAGGAGATCCAGACGGATATCTGTTGTCGCTCGATGAGATCCACCAGAAGGTCGATGAAACGATTGAACTCGGCGGAAGTGGCACCTTGATGCAGGGAGGCCTTCATCCGGACTTGCCCCTCTCGTGGTACACCGAGATGCTCCAGAGCATCAAAGAGCGACACCCTGACTTCTACCTGCACTGCTTCTCTCCAACCGAGATCCACGCCCTCAAATCGATTACGGGGCTCGAACTGGAAGAGATCCTTGGCCAGTTGAAAGCCGCCGGCCTGGACTCGATTCCAGGCGGAGGCGGGGAGATCCTGGTCGATGCCATCCGCAAGAGAAGGCGTTCCTCGTGCAGTACCGATGAATGGCTGGCCGTCTCCGCTACCGCTCACAGACTCGGGATCCCGACCACGGCAACGATGATGATCGGGCTCGGTGAAGATGTGTGGATGAGAGCCGAACACCTCGAGAGGATCCGTGACGTTCAGGACCAGACAGGAGGTTTCATCTCCTTCATTCCCTGGACATTCCAGCCGGACAACACTGCTCTGGGCAAGAAGATCACCGACCGGGTTCCGGCCAGGGAATACTCCCGCTGGCTCGCCGTCTCACGAATTTTCCTCGACAACATCGAAAATCTGCAGGTTTCGTGGCTCACCGTCGGCCTGGAGGAGGGACGGCTGGGACTCCAGCGCGGAGCCAACGATCTGGGATCGGTGATGATCGAGGAAAACGTCATCTCGGTGGCCGGTGCCAATCACACAGCAACCGAAACGATGCTGAGAGAAACGATCGAACAGGCAGGATTCACGCCCGGGCTCAGGAACGCAGGATATCAACGATTACCGGATCGACCGGTCCCCATCTCAACCGGGGAGGAACTCGCTTGAGCGGACCCGCAACGGACCCGACCAGGAGTCGCGACGAGGTCACCAGCGCTACCGAGGCGCTCGTCTCCAATTGGGCCATCCCCGAAAACATCCCCAACGGAATCTGCACCGCCATAGTCCCGGGAACCGAGTGCCTCGATGGAGCTCGACTGCTGGCGCGTACCCTCCACACACTGGTGCTTCGCTCGCGGCCACGGACACTGGTGTTGGTGGCGGGAACCTCATGCAGCACGACCCGGATCCGCGCCATCGGGAGCATTCCGACCACTCTTGGAGAAGTCGCCATCGATGAAAGGTTGGCAGCGCGGATCGCTTCGCTGTGGCCGGGAAATCTCGAGGTAGTGCCCGAAGATGAGAACGAGGATCAACTTCCATCCTTGCACCGGATCACTCCTCTGATGGCACAAGTTCTCATCCCGGGGTGCCGGATCGTTCCGATCGAGGTGCCAAATCGACCCGATCGAGACTTCGATCCGATCCATCTGGGACAGGAACTCGGCAGTCAGTTGAAATCAGAAATCGGTTCCTGCTTGATCGCTGCCGGAACCCTCTCTCCCCGAAAAGACGGCCACTCGTCCTCGGACATCCAGGAAGATGCTGCCATATTGAAGCACGTGCTCGATCCTGAAGCGGTGGATCTAGCAGGTCTGGCCTCCGTTTCAGATCTGACGGACTGGAGTTCGCTGGTACTGGCAACCGCTCATGCCCTCGGGCGAGGACGCAACCGGGGACATCTTCTGGAACATGGTATCGTCGACCGCGGGCAACAGCGCTACGGTGCTGCCGCAGTGGTCCTGTAGGAGGCATACGAGATGGGCTCAATCTCGACCGGTGGAGGAGATACCGGTGATACCGGCGTGCTGGGAGTGGGTCGCTTCGACAAGTGCCATCCACGCATCGAGGCCTATGGTTCGGTCGATGAACTGAACTCCGAAATTGGGGTTTGTCTTGCCAGCAGTGGTGACAACTCTGCGACGATCCCTCAACCCATCCGTGATCAACTCGATGAGATCCAGTCGCTGCTCTTCTCTCTGGGAGCAGATCTGGCCCAACCAGGTTGTGGAATCGAGCAGGGCACGGAACTACGTGTTGGTGCCAAAGCCATCGACAAGCTCACCGGCTGGGTTCATCAATGGGAACAGGAACTACCTCCCCTCAAAGAGTTCATCATTCCAGGTGGGAATTTAAATGCCGCCCGTCTTCACCGCGCACGTACCGTTTGCCGAAGAGCAGAGCGAAGGACGGTAGAGTTCTGTAGATCTTCAGGAGAGGGACAACAGGCCATCGTATTTCTCAATCGACTCTCTGATCTGCTATTTCTACAGGCAAGAGCAGCGAATCAGGCCGATGGCATCGCGGACGTACCCTGGAAACCAGCCGAAAGTAAATAATCAAACATGAGTGCCCTGATCTGTGAGTTCGAGGGGATTCTACGCTGGCCCAAAAAACGCTGTGACAAAGAGGCTGTAGTCAAATGGCTAGCCACAAAATTTGAACTCGATAAGAAG
>JBBWWE010000397.1:0-2753 GCA_050256595.1 Planctomycetota bacterium | reverse complement strand
TGAGCATTCTGCATCAGGAAGTGATCCGAAGCGGGGTTCAGGTTCCGCCCGAGGTGTTGCGGCACATCGCCGACACCGTGCGTCGCAGTGTTCGAGAATTGCTCGGAACTCTGGTGAGAGTCGTGGCCGAATGCGAACTTTCGGGAACTCCCGTGACGATGCTGCGGACGAGAGCGATCCTGGAGCCGATCTCTGCGGTGTCCAGACGCCGGATCACCATCGAGGATATTGTCGTCCGTGTTGCGTCTCGCTGGGGTGTGCCTCCTGAGGAGATCCTTTCTCGTTCTCGAACACGCAACACTTCGATGGCCAGGAGCGTGGCGACTTATCTGGCCCGGATTCTTACCGATCATTCTCTCGCGGAGATCGGTGAGCAACTGGGAGGACGATCTCACGCGACCACCAGCAGTTCCTTCCGCAAAGTTCAGCGGCTCATCTCCGAGGACGATTCTCTACGAGACGAGGTGGAACGTCTCGTGAGAGATCTGCGCGGTGGATGAGAAGTGCAGTGATGGTCGGAACTACCTCTGACTCTCACAGAAGCGGTCTTCCTTCCGAGGAAGTAGGCCCGGACCCACTGCTGGCTCCACTGGAACGACTGCGAGGAATCGGTCCTGCGATCTCCGCTCGACTGGCACGGCTCGGTTTGTCGACCGTTGGCGATCTGCTCCATCACTTCCCAAACCGTCATGAAGATCTCGTCATCCATGGTGCCATTCGGGATGTCCCGGATGGTGAGCGCCGGAGTATCTACGGCAAGGTCGAGGAGGATCCGGTATGGATTGCATCGGGTCGGGGTCGCTGGCAAGCGACAATGATCTCGCTCGAACAGCCGCACGTGGAGATCACTCTCCAGTGGTTTCATTCGCGGCGTTTCCGGCCCGCCATCGGAGCCCACTGGCAGGGCTGGGCGACCGGTTCGATCCGTCAATTTCGAGCTCCGGTGATGGCGCATCCTTCTCTGGCACGCAGCCAGAAAATGGAGCCGATCCCTGCCGGACACGGTCAGATCGTGGCGGTTTATCCATCCACCGAAGGGGTCAGTCAGGATCTTCTGCGCCGTTCGATTCAGCAGATACTCGAAACGGATGAGTTGGATCTTGATCGGGATCTTCCTGCGATCATCGAATCCTCTCGAAGTTTGCTCTCCATCTACTCTGGACTCCACCGACCGGCTTCTGCGGCCGAGTACGAGACGTGTCGAGCTCTGCTGGCACGGATAGAGATGTATCTCCATGCCATCCGACAGGCACGAGCGCGGGCCGCACGTCAGGCTCGCAAGGTCGAGCCAATCGTCGTGACTCGCGAACTGGAGCAGCGGATCCTGGCTCGGTTCCCGTACTCCCTCACTGCAGCGCAACGGCGGGTGGTCGAGGAGATCCGCGTCGATCTTGCGGCCGGCTTTCCGATGGCGCGACTGGTTCAGGGGGACGTCGGTTGTGGCAAGACCGCGCTGGCGATCTGGTCCTTGCTGGCAGTGGCTGCTAGCGGCCGACAGGGTGCGTTGATTGCCCCGACGATGGCGCTGGCCGAGCAACATCGAGATACCCTGCAACAATACCTGACTGGATCCCGGGTCGAGGTGGCACTGGTGATTGCTGGTAGTTCTGCCGAGCAACGAGAAGCGGTCGCCAGTGGTCAGGCAACCATCGTTGTCGGAACACACGCTTTACTCTCCGAGTCGCTGCAATTCGCTGATCTGGCGCTGGTCGTGATCGATGAGGAACAGAGATTCGGTGTCCAGCAACGCGAAGAGATGGCGCACAAGGGCGAAGACGTGCATAGATTGCATCTTTCGGCGACACCGATCCCGAGAACTCTGGCGCTCGCCATCCGGGGAGATTTTGATCTTTCACGAGTTGCCGAGCGACCTCCATCGCGACCCCAGGTGCGAACCCGTGAGGTGGTCTCCGAGAAGTTCGACGATGCGCTCGAGTTTCTTGAGAAAGAGGTGAATGCTGGAAACCGGGTGCTGTTCGTCGTCCCTCGCATCGACGAAGGCGATGGCGACGATCCGGTCGGGGTCGAACAACTGACAAAGCGGCTCAGGGATTCAGCACTGGGACACGTCGGCATCGGTTCTCTTCATGGGCGCCTCTCCGCCAGTGAGCAGGGTACGACCATGAAGGCGTTTCGTGACGGGCTGACCCCGGTGCTGGTCGCTACCAGCATCGTCGAGGTGGGGCTCGATGTTCCCGAACTGACGGTGCTGTGGATCGAACAGGCCGAACGCTTCGGATTGGCTCAGTTGCACCAGATACGTGGACGGGTTGGACGGAGCGACCGACCCTCCTGGTGCTTCTTCACCGTGGGCAACGCCAGCGACGAGTCGAGACTGCGCCTGCAGGCGTTCATGGAAGAGGATGACGGATTTCGGATCGCAGAGCGGGATCTACTACTGAGGGGCTCTGGAGACGCAGAAGGAGCGCGGCAGAGCGGGCCCAGCGGCTTTCGGATCGCCCGGCCGCTCGAGGACTTGCCGGCGTTTCTGGCCCTTGCTCGGGCTGCTGGTGAGCATCTCGAACAGTGCGGGGACCAGCCCGAGGGACATCTGCTCGGGCGTCTGGGCCGATATCTGGGGCCGCCCACGGATCGAGATGAGGTTCCTTTGACGGCTACCGACCCCTTGTCGGAGCAGGGGACTGGGCTACAATCCAGGGGTAGCGTGGATGGCCCCGATACGGGTCTTCCGTGCTGATCTGATCGGGGATCTGGTTCCTCTGTAGCGTCAATTGAGGCTCCAGAAATAGATT
>JBBWWE010000396.1:0-1845 GCA_050256595.1 Planctomycetota bacterium | reverse complement strand
GTGCAATCCGATGGACAGGCTCGAGCGACGGAAGATGGGAGAGCGCCTCCCCCGCCCCATGAACCGGGAACAGGTGAAGGCGTTCTTCGGGCAGATCGACCAGCTCCGTGACAAGGCGCTCTTCAGTCTCCACACTTGCCCCTCGGGCTCAAAGAGATCGTCGCCCAACAATCTCCTCTTCCTTCTCTTCGGCCGCCATTAGCTCGTCCCTGTAGAACTCTGCCTTCGTGGGTGTGGCCGAAACCAACTCCCAGCATTCCATTCCAAGCCTATTCAGACCCTCTTCCACCCCTCGTCTTCCGAAGACCTCCTTGTACTCCCATTGCTCTCTGAAGCGACGGTGATAGGCAAGCGCGGCCCACACGGCCAAAAAAATCGTTACGCCTATCAGGATTCGGTCAAAGAATTCCAATCTCTCCTCCTTCCCATTAAGGTCGCGGTCATATGAAAAGGGCCCGATGTTGAGGTGTGGCAAATGGCCGCTGGATGGATCACCTTCGTATTCCTTTTCATCTTCCTCAGCGAGAAAAGGAACCAATAAATCTTGGATCTTGAGGAGCACCTCTTGAACCTCGTCGGTTTCTGGCAATCTCTTTAGATCAGAAGAGATAAGAGATTTTTGTGATCTGATCGAGGCGAATCGAGTAGGGTAGTCAACCGATCTCGAGGAAAGGAAACAACCGCTGCCGAGCCTCGGTCGTCAGCGGCGCGCCATACTCGCAGGTCTCGAAGGCCTCGGCGTATTGCACCCGTGCGCCGCGATCGCTGCCATACAACTCAATCAAACGCTCACGGTGCCGGTCCGCGACATCGCTGAACTGCGGCAGTCGCCCATTCGCCAGATAGGCACGGCGGCCTGACTCATCCGCCGGCACTCGATCGAGGTCGCCACGATTGTATGGCAACCACTCGTACATCTGCGATGGATGGCAATGCAGCATGTCGAGTTTTGCTTCCACAACCGAATCGATGTCCACAACGACATCCGGCTCCAGAGGGATCGGCTTCTGGAAGGTGTCCCCCAGATACATGATGATCGGCATGTGTTGCAGATGCGGTGTCAGCGGCGCCATGTTGGGCACGGTGAGAATGTAGGAGGCGTCCTGTACCAGCATGCCTGTATAACGGTGATCGGGATGGTAGTCCCAGGGTCGGTGGGTGAGTACAAGATCCGGATCGAATTTACGGATCAGGCGGATCACGTCTTTGCGGTTGGCCACCGATGGTTCCAACTCGCCCGTGTGATTGTCGAGGATGGTGTACTCCACTCCCGAGATGCCGGATAGGTTGGCGGCTTCCTGCTGACGTTGTCGCGCCAACTCGATACCCCCGATCTCGTGGTGACCGGTAGCGCCGTTGGTCAGAGAGACGAAACGCACGATGTGACCCGCTTGTCGGTAGAGCGTGGCCAGCCCCCCCGCCTTGACCTCGCAGTCGTCGGGATGGGCGCCGATGACGAGCAGCTTCAGACTCTTTCTGTCACTCATTCGAAGAAGGCTCACATCATCTCGGGGGAGGTGGTCGGCCTTCACATTATGTGAAGGGTAAGGTCAGGCCTCTTCCAAAATATTGTTAATATGACCGCGAGCTCGGATATGGCCTCGAAGGTTCTCGCGGTGTCCATCGCTTACCATCTATTGTCACGGAGGCCTGTGGGACGATATCCACCAGTGCCAACATGAACTTCTCCAAGACACTCCTTGTTGCTCCATAGGCTACCACCTGACCGGACAGATTGGACTTCAATCCTACGACGAATCCTTCACCTGACGCAGCTAGTACCAGGCAAGTCTCAGGTTCGATACCGAAGAACCCCGCCTCTTGTGCCCGGTGGTGGGTCGCACA
>JBBWWE010000395.1:0-5509 GCA_050256595.1 Planctomycetota bacterium | reverse complement strand
TCGAGCGGGCAAGAATCCACGTCACCGCAGATTCCATCGCCATCGGCATCGTCGTCGGGATCGAGCGGACAGATGTCGAGATCGCCACAGATCCCATCGCCATCAGCATCGTTGTCGGGATCGAGCGGGCAACTGTCGACTTCGCCACAGATTCCATCGCCATCAGCATCGTTGTCGGGATCGAGCGGGCAACTGTCGAGGTCTCCACAGATTCCATCGCCATCGGCATCGTTATCGGGATCGAGCGGGCAAGAATCCACGTCACCGCAGATTCCATCGCCATCGGCATCGTTGTCTGCATCGAGCGGGCAACTGTCGATATCACCGCAGATGCCGTCACCGTCAACGTCATTGTTTGCATCCAACGGACAGGAGTCGACGTCTCCGCAGAGTCCGTCTCCATCGGCATCATTATCAGGATCGAGCGGACAGACATCGATGTTGCCACAGATCCCATCGGAGTCGACATCGTCGAGTGCGTCTTCTGGACACGGATCGCAACCGTCTGGAGTGCCATCGCCATCGGTATCGATGGTGTCATCGAAACCCGGGCAGATGTCTACATCGTCACAGACACCATCGTTGTCACCATCACCGATGAAAGCGCAGGGTCCAGTGGTGTCTGAAAACGCTATCGAGAGATCTCCTGTGCCGAAGTCATTAGCCCATCCACCGATTCGGATGAAGTACTGAACATTGGCGTTCACTTCCATCAGGATTTCAGAACTGGAGTTGGCACAGGTGGACGCAGAAGAAGTGGGGAAATCACCATTACAGGAGAGTTGAACCAGGGAAGTACAGGCTCCGGTGTAGATGACCATGTCGGTATTGAAAGTGGTCAGATCACAGGTTGAAAAGATGGCAGTTCCGGAACTCGACGGGGTGTAGGTGAACCAGATGTCTTTTCCGACGATGTCGAGGCTGCTCGGCAGACATTGTGTCGGGTCGAGCGGGTACTGGCCGGGTTGGCTGCTGGTAGCCTGGGTGGTGTCGATCGGATTGAGACCGACACTGGCGACGGTGGCATCGCTGCACTCGTCATTGGTTCCATCTCCGCAGATTCCGTCTCCATCGGAGTCATTGAGGGGATCGAGTGGACAGATATCACAGTCATCGGGAATCAGATCTCCGTCGGTATCGATTCCGTCATCCCCTCCGGGGCATTGATCGGATGCGTCGCAGACCTGATCTCCGTCGCTATCGACCGATCCCAGTGGGTCGAGGGGACAGCCATCACAGTTATCGATGACTCCATCTCCATCGGAATCGATCTGGCAGGCATCATGAATGCCATTGGCATCACAGTCATTGCCGGCCAGGTCACACTCATCGGGAACTCCATCACTGTCGCAATCGGTGCTGGTTCCACTGGCGATATCCGTTGGATCAGGAATACCATTCTGATTGCAATCTACCGGAGCAGAGGGAGCGGTGACGCTGCCGGAAGCATTGAAGATATTGGTTGGAGAGTTGACTTGACTGGTTCCCGCCCGGTTGATCGAGAGCACTCCATCGGTGGGAAGTAGGTTGTAACTGACTTCGTCCGGTGAACCGGAATAGACGAGCAGATCCCCGGAAATTTGAAGGAAGTTGTTCGGGATGATGAAGTCAGGGGCTGGCGCACCGGCTAACTGTGCAAATGCAGCAGTGGCAACCAAAAACCTACGGTTCTCGGTGTTGATCGCTGGCAGGTCGCTGGGAAAGGTGAAAAAACTGCCAGAGGAGGTGCTGAGGTTCATCCCTGCCAGATGAAATCCCTCTTCATCACCATCGTCGACGAATTCGATGAACTGGACGGTGCCATCGGAGTTGCTGAAGAGCTCGATGATGAGCCACTTGTGGTTATCTGCATGGAGAGTTGCCGGGCAGACGAGGATGCAACTCAGTACCAGAAAACCGATGGAGGCTCTGGAGATCAAACGCTGTTGAACGCCAATTCTGGGTGATGTGTACATGGTTCAACGCTCCCACTGCTCTGAAGTCTTCGATAAAGTTCTACGGTTTGCCTCGAAGGCCTCAAATCACCGACAAATACGGTACAAGACCGAATGCGGTCAGTAATGACGGCCTCCTATATGATAATGACTTGGTTAACAAATGTGTTAACAAGAGATATAGATCTCACATTTCATTATAGGGGATGACAGACCCGAAAGATCAATCTAGGTCGGCTCGGAAGAAGCGGCGATGACGGATGACGCCGATCCATCAACGCAATCGAGTCTGAAGTCATGGTATGTCATCTCTGACAGGTACGTTTGAAGAGAGTGATTCAGCGGCAGCGATTGAGCCCGGTCTGGTGTGTGGTCTAACGGCTCGTGCCCTGGTCGCGGATCAGGGTGAAGGAGCCGCTGCGTTCGACAGGGAACTTCTCGAGGTTGCCATCGGGCCACCGGACTTCGACCTCGACGGGATTTCCTTCGGCAATGTTCGAGGTTCCGATGATGAGAACTGCTTCCATCGATGACTGGAAAGAACTTTGCCGAAGTACGGGCAATGTTGTGTTGCAACCATCCTGGTCGATGGTGACTACTGCTCCGATTGCCTCCCGATTCAATCCCGGTTGCTGCAGACGCAGTTGCAAGGACGCAGTTTTCGAGCCAGGAGTATTGCGGTAGAGAAGCGGAGAGCCGTTGAGGCTCGACGTCAGGATGTCGATATCTCCATCTTTGTCGAGATCGGACAGAACAGCACATCTTCCTGCGTGTCGAATGTCAGGGGCACCGCGGCCGATCTTCGGCTCGAATCGTATCTTTCCGTTGCTTTTTTTCGCCAGCCAGTATTGATCCGTCTGCAGATATCCTGGCGATGACGCGACCTGGTCAGCCTGGGGATAGACGTGTCCGTTTGCCACGAAGATATCGAGCATCCCATCGAGATCGAGATCCTGAACTCCGACTCCCCAGCTGAGCATCGGTCGGCTTCCGGTGGCGAGGCCCCGCCTCGAGGCTTCATCGCGAAAGGTGCCATCCGCGTTGTTCAGATAGAGGTTGAGGCTTTCTCTTTCGAAATTCGTGACCACCAGATCGAGTGTCCGGTCGCCGTCCAGATCGCCGATGCCGACGCCCATACCCGCCTGTTGCTGGCCATCCTCGTCGACTCCAACTCCCGAGAGAAGCCCGTTTTCTCGCCACTGATTCGGGGCGTTTCGGGTCCACAGATGATTTGGACTCGAGTCATTGGCGACGAAAATCTCCGGATGGGGATCGCCATGCAGATCGATGATGGTGACCGCAAGCGAGTATCCGGCATCTGAGTCGGCGAAGCCCCACTCGCTGGTGACATCGCGGAAGTGCAGTCCATCGAGATTCTCGAACACCAGATTTTCGAGTGGGGGCAGTCCTCGTGGGCCACAGAGAACGATCTGGTTTTCCCACAGGCATGACCAGTCATCGCCGTGGATCGGAGGAGAGTCGAAGTCGTAATCGAGGTAGCGACAGATGTAGAGATCCAGGTCGCCGTCGAGGTCCAGATCGCCAAAAGCAGCACTGGTATTCCAGCCGGGAGTTTCAATGCCGCTATCTTCGACCGGGTGAAACTGGCCCTGTCTGTTTTCGAGCAGGACGCTGTTGCCGATCCCTGTCAGCAGTAGATCATCATCTCCATCGCCATCGAGGTCTGCTGCAGCGACACCCGAACACCAGCGCAGAGTGGGAATTCCGGCGGCACCCGGGATCACCTCGTACTGTAGGTTGCCCTGATGTTTCAAGAGCAGCGGCTCGAACCCCGGTAATCCGCTCTGGAATCTATCGGCGGTGGATCCAGAGGTGAGCAGGATCTCTTGTTGAGCGTCTCCGTCGACATCGAGTAACGCAACTCCGGTCGATTTCACATCGACGATGCCCCGGGGAGGGACTTCTCCGCTTCTTTGTACGATGGCTCGTAACACTGCAGAATCCTGCGGCTCGAGTCCGGACACCGATGGATTGGCGAGTTCGCTGCTACTGCTGGTGCAACTCGCCACCGAAAGTACCAGTGGCGTCAACAGAACGGCCAGCCAGGTTGATCTCAAGTGATCTATGAGCGTGGCCAATTTCCCTCTTCCCGGGCTCAAAGGGGCCCTGGATCCGATCGCGATCGTTGCTTGCTCGGACTTCCCCACAGGGTATTGGATGTCGCTGCCGGGTGAAGGGAAGAAATGGGGCAACCTCTATCGAGAAGGGGGGTTCAGGTGCTGGATGATCGGTGATCGAGAGTCGACGAGCCGATCAGATGCCCTTTTGTGCCTGCCTGGTCACGGTTCGATCGAACCCGCTGCTGACATGCGAATCAGTGTGAATTAAGATACAGGTGATTCAGAGACGACCAGTCCGCCGGGGAAATCCCGTCTTTGTGGGTGGAAAGAGGCCTCCAGATGTTGGTTCGTGTTTTGAGTGGGCTGTTGCCCTTGTTACTCCTTTCCTTGCTACTGGTGAGTGCTGCGGATCTCTCGGCTCAGGGGCCTCCGCCGCCTCCACCACCTCCGCCGGGTGGCAATGGGCCGATTCCGCCAATGCCACCAGTACCGCAGACTCCGCAAAACCCCATCACGCCGGAGAAGACGATGCTGGGGAAAATCCTGTTCTGGGATATACAACTGTCGGCCGATAGCGCGGTCGCCTGTGGCAGTTGCCACACGCCCGCTTCAGGAGGAAGTGATGAGCGGTCGCTGGATGCGCTGTCGAGACATCCGGGATTTGACGGCGTCATCGGGACTCCCGATGATGTTCGCGGTTCCATCGGTGTTCAAAGACAGAGTTGTTCTGGCGAGTTGATTGGCGATACATTTTTCCAGCTGGAGCGCCAGGTCACCTCGAGGAAAGCTCCGACAGCGATCGGAGCGATGTTTGACGGGCGGTTATTCTGGGATGGTCGTGTGGGTCCTGTTTTCGATGACCCGGAAACGGGTCAACTGAGCATTCCGGGCAACGGTCCATCTCCTGCAGGTGGCGCACTCGAGGCTCAATCTGTGGGTCCGATCGTCTCGGATGTCGAGATGGGTTGTGATTCCAGGACCTGGGATGATGTTCGAGCTCGTCTCATCGCTGCGGTACCGCTGCAGTACACCAGTGACATCCCCGCAGATATCGCCAGTATTTTGATTCAGTTTCCTGATTACGAGTCGCTATTCCAGATGGCGTTCGGTTCTGGAGACATCACCGGCGAGAGGATTGCTTACGCCATCGCTACTTACGAGCGGACTCTGGTGGCGGATCAGACTCCTCTCGATGCATTCATCGCTGGCGACCAGGGGGCACTCAGTCAGGATCAGATCAACGGCATGAACGTGTTCCTGAATAACTGTCTTCCGTGTCACGGGGGACCCTTTCTCAGTAATGGTAACTTCCACGATATTGGGGTACGCCCTCAGATTGAGGATGTGGGTCGTTTCAATGTGACCGGAAACCCCAATGATATCGGTCGTTTCAAAACACCTCCGCTGCGTAATGTTGAACTCAGGGCTCCCTATTTCCACAACGGAGGCAAATTGACCCTCGAGGAAGTGGTCGAGTTTTATAACGCCGGAGGT
>JBBWWE010000394.1:0-4901 GCA_050256595.1 Planctomycetota bacterium | reverse complement strand
TCCGACCGAAGGAACCCCGGGCGTTCCCGCCGAAGAATTCCCCCACTCCAGATCCGTTGTCAGTCCATCTGAGTTACCTGAGAAAACATCCGGGATGGTCTCGTAGTTCACCACAGCCACCTCGCGCGGCTGCTCGGCGCTGATGCCTCCAGCTTCTGCCGAGAAGGAGAAGACCACTCCAAGGGTAAAACCTGTGGGAGTTTCGAAGGGAGCAAAGAACTCGGGACCACTGCCACCGTTGAGACCGGTAAGGTCCTGCCCGGGATCGACCGAAACCAGGTCCAGACGGCTTGTATCGTGGCCCAGCGCCAGAGAAAGCATCAGGATCTGGGTCGGGAAGGTCACGTTATCGCCACCTTCGGTCAAGATGACACGAACTTCCGCGCCCCCTTCACCGGTGTCCGGGTCGTAATCACCGCTGATCTGTTCCAGTTCATAGGAAAAGACCGGCGAGATTCTCAAGGCGACCTCTGTCTGATCGCTTCCGTGATCATTCGAGGCAGTAATCGTGTAAACGATGCGCACTGTTTCCACTCCAGGAGTTCCCGAGATGACGCCGGTAGCCGCGCTGATCTCGAGGCCATCGGGCAATGGCGGGTCGATCGTCCATTCCTCTGGCTCGCCACAGCCGACAGTGGGCAGCAACGGAGACATCGGAGCGTATGGAGAGATGACCTCATCGTCTTTGACGTACTCGAGATCACAGGGACCTGCCGGGAGAATCTCGATCAGGATCGAAAAACTAGCGCTGCCCGTTACATTCGCTGCGGTGATCTCATGAAGAGTTGGAAGTTGGCTCTCCAGCGGCATTCCACTGATGGTTCCGGTGAACCGATCGAGCTGAACACCTTCTGGAAGTGCAGGTTGGACGGTGTAATCGTCCGAAGGGCCGCACTCCAGACTCGCAAGTAAGGTTGGAAACTCAAAAAAGGCGATGAGTCCCAGAACTTCATCGACCGGATAGGTCAAATTACAGGGCGCTGCTGGATGAACTCGTATCTCCAGCGCCACCACAATTGATCCGCCAAAATTCGTCGCCATGATACTGAAGAGAATCGGCGGGCTTTGCTCGAGAGGCGTCCCGGAGATGTCTCCGGTTTCCCGATTGAGGGCCAGTCCCGATGGCAGCGCCGGTTCAACACTCCAGTGATCGGGAGCATCACCGACGAGCAGGGGAGCGGGAATCACAACCGACTCTCCGACCACCAGAACCCATTCTGACGTCGGGTAACTGAGGGCGGTGGGTGCCTGGATCGTGGTACTGCGGCCAAAACAGCCGCCGAGAGAAGCAGCCAGTAGGGCCAGAATCAGGATCTTTCCGAGCAATCGTGCTTCGCTCAGCATCGGTCCTCCGGGGGGTATGAACCGTTACGCTGTCGCATCCTCCGGAGAATTTCCGATGAGAATGTTCAGACTCGATTCAATCCATATTGGGTGCACTCTATGCAGGAAAAGGTGCTCCGATTGTAACTCTACCTGGTAGTTTGTCTATGTTAACAATATGTGGGACCGGATTTGATAACCGGGAAAATTTGGGCGCATCCAAGGGGAAATCCCGACAATAGAAACACTCGTATATCATTTCTTAGTTAACAACTCTCGGTTTTCTACTCCTCTAATCACAGTACAATGGACCTATCCGCCGTTGTGCCGCTGGCACATCTCGGATGAAGTCACGTCTATGACTGCAATTTCCCCACCTGGGAGGAGCACCACCGATGAGCAAGTTCCCTGTCCTGGCGGTTCTCTGCTACTTCCTGGCACTCGGATCGCTGGCGACAGACAGGCTCTATGGGGCAGATCTTCTGGTTCCCTCACAGTTTGCCACCATCCAGACGGCCATCGAAGCCGCCGAGCCACTCGATCAGATCCTCGTGGAACCGGGGATCTACGTCGAAAATATCAACTTTCTGGGGCTCGATATCACGGTGACCGCAATCGAGGGTCCGGAACTGACCGTGATCGATGGTACGGCGATGACGAGAGGACCCGACGAGGGCTCTACCGTCGTAATCTCGAGTGGCGAATCACCGCTAGCCATCCTGCAAGGATTCACGATCCGCGGCGGTAGCGGAAAAGTCATCACCGATTCAACCGGCACTTTTTCCCGAGGGGGTGGAATCCTGATCTCCGGGTCATCCCCTTCCCTGATCAACTGCCTCGTGAAAGACAATCAGGCTCAGATGGGTGCGGGCCTCCATGCTTCGGAAAGTCCCGCGATGAGTGTCCTCGACCTGACCTTTCGAAACAATAGTGGGCTGGAGGGTGCGGGAGCATACTTCCAGAACATCGATACCGTCGTCTTGAATCAGTGCACATTCCAGATGAACAGCGCCCAGACTGCTGGAGGGGCACTGACCTTCGATTCCATCAGTATGGCTCAAGTCGAATCTGGTATCTTTCTCGATAACGGTGCTCTGATAGGAGGAGCACTGGATTCGAAGTTGTCAGTGGTCCAGCTCAACAACTGCGAATTCAGTGGCAACGATGCCACCTTGATCGGCGGTGCGATCGCTTTTTATCAGAGCTCAGCGACCGTTTCTGATAGCACCATTCGCAACAACGTATCAGGCCACGGAGCTGGCATCGGAATCGATGGAGGATCTGTCGACATTTTCAGATGCGTCCTCGCCGACAACTTCGCCACTTCTCATGGTGGAGGGATTGCAGCAACTCTCAACCAGACCTCCGTGAATCTCAGCCACGTGACTCTCGCCAACAATCAGGCAATCCAGGGCAGTTCGGGTGTTTATTTCCCGCAACCTTCACCTGGAGCCGCAAACTCGACGTTGCTGGCCAGCCACTCGATCTTGTGGAATCCAGGCGGGCTCGAACTGGTTCTTCCGACGCTTGCCAGCACTGATTTCTGCGACGTGGAAGGTGGATACAGCGGCGTTGCAAACCTCGACGCCGACCCTCTCTTCAGCGATCCAATGACCGGTGACTACTCTCTGACGCAGAGTTCGCCCTGTATCGATTCAGGCTCATCAACGGCGATTCCGGATCCTGACGGCACGCTTCCCGACATCGGAGCCATCTGGCACGATCAGCGCCCGGACCCGGCAACCGATCTAGTCTGTGCATTGACGGACCCATGCACCAATACCTACACGCTGACATGGGGCCTCGAAACTCCCGCCGATGCGGTGGTGATCTCGCTGGGAGACGATCCCGGAAACCTGGTTCCCATCACTTCGTTACCGGGAGACGCGACCAGCTTTTCCTGGATCCTGAATACTCCTGGGACTCCGACTGTGTGCGTCGAACCGATCGCCAATGGGATGTCTCCAGAAGAGGGGCCTAGTTGCTGCCTGCTAACGGTGAGCGCCATTCCAGGTCCAGTACCGATATCGGGGTTCACCTGTGTCGTCGACGATGACGACTGCGCAACTTTTCTGAATTGGACCAACGGCCAGCAATATAGCTCTCTGCAACTGCTCTTGAATGGAGTCGAACACTCGCTTCTGGACGGGGAGAATACCAGCGCGATTGTGTTCATAATTCCGAACACGCTGACCACCATCACTCTGGTGGCAACGACACCTTGTGGAGCGGTTCTTCCACCCGTCAGTTGTGAGGGTTATTGCGATGTTCCGGTGGAGTTATTCATGCGCGGAGATTCAAATGCAGACGGTAATCTGACACTACCAGACGTACTTTTCAGTCTCGATGCCATCTTCGGACTGGCCGTTTCACCATGCCCCGATGCACAGGACACCAACGACGATGGAGTTCTCGACATCAGTGACCCCCTGATGCTGCTTTTGTATCTGTTCGGGAACTTGCCAGCGCCCCCTGCTCCTGGAGTCACCTGTGGAGAAGATCCAGTGGCCACTGAGGAAGATTTGCTCGATTGCCCCGGTTCCCCTGGATGCCCGTAGCACAGTTACGGGAGGATCCCAGGGCTCGAATTCGACAGATATGAGTCCAAATTGCCACAGAGGCGCGGATATACCCTTCAGAACGTCAAATTCGGCGAATTGGGATTGCCCTCCTAGGCAGTCCAGACAGTTGACAAAGTTACTAACAACAATACAATAAGGATTAACATTGGATTGCGCAGTGAGACAGACCCTGCTCTCTTCTCAGCAGGGGTCTCACATCCGCCAGATAGAACTGATCTGACGATCAAGGCGGAACTTTTCTTCGAAACGCTCTCCTAGACACCTATTACCGGTGTACTCAGGAGGAAGCACTGCGAGGAGCGTGTGGGATGAATGACAAAAGAATCCTGACCACAGGTGAGATTGCCAACTACTGCGGAGTCAACTTCCGCACGGTGATCCGCTGGATACAACGTGGTCAATTGCAGGCATATCAACTTCCAGGACGTGGAGATAATCGCGTCGAGGTGCATAACTTCATCGCATTCTTGCGCGAGAACAACATCCCGATTCCTCGTGATTTCCTGCATCTGGCCCGCCGCGTTCTCGTGGTCGAAGACGATCCCGCCGTGGCTCAAACCATCGAACGAATACTTCGCAAGCACAACTTCGATGTCTTCATCGCACAAGATGGTTTTTCTGCAGGATCCCTGCTGCGCGAACACCTTCCATGCGTCATGACCCTGGATCTGCGTATGCCAGGACTTGGCGGATTTGATGTGATTGAATACGTCCGACTTGCCCCGGACCTGAGTCGAACCAAGATCCTGGTGATTTCCGCTCTTGATAACATCGAGCTCGATCGTGCCCGTCTACTCGGAGCCGACGACATTCTCCAGAAGCCCTTCGAAGCAGAAGAACTCGCTGCACGAGTCGTTCGTATGGCGGGAGTCGAACTTCGCGCTTGATCTTCTCTCCTAGTTGAGAGAAATAACCTCATCGATTGGCCCCCTGCTGCCTTCCAGAAGGCAGCAGGGGGCTTCCAATTGGCTTCTGGTAGCAATATAGCTCCGTAGA
>JBBWWE010000393.1:0-17061 GCA_050256595.1 Planctomycetota bacterium | reverse complement strand
CCGGTACCACACCGACGCCTTCGAGTCGTTTTCCTGACCGGGAATGGTATCCGGCGATGGCGTACTGCATCAGATCGCCACAGGGTAGGCTGACGATCATCGACGGCAAAGCGGCTCCCGCCGTGGTACGTCCGAAAATCCTTGCCACCCCCAGATCTTGCAATCCCTGGGCCAGGATCTCAGTGGTCGAGGCGCTGCCTTCATCGACCAGCACTGCCACCGGCTTCTTCCACGGATCGAGTCTCGGATTGACCACAAATTTCATCTCCGTATCTCGGAACTGCATCACGCCCAGTTCGAAACCATCCTCATCGATCAACCAGCCGGCGATTCCGCACGCCATCAGACCCAACCCTCCGGGGTTGCCGCGCAAATCGAGGATGAGTCCGGGAGCATCTACGTGCTCTTCCAGAGCCTTCTGGAACCAGGGCATCACCTGCATCGGCCCGAGAAACATATTGAAGCGCAAGTACAGAAATCCACCTTCGACAATCTTTTTTTCCAGCCGCAGAGGGATCGGACCGATGTGACCGAAACTCACCGGCTTACCGGTTCCGTTCGGAGTTTTCAGCGTGATCTCGACATCCCTCTGATCTCCGTCGGCATCCTCGATCGTGTAGGTGCGGGTATCCCCCGCTGATCCCTGCATCGCCGAAGCCATGCCCTGAACCGGAAGATACCGATCGCCACCTTCCGCCCACCGCTCGATGAGAGGCTTCAATTTCCTCTGACCGACAGACACCACGATCTCTCCTGGAAGCACGCCACTGTGCTGAGCCGGGCTGTCATCCTCGATCCTGACGACGACTGCACGTCCATCTGCCACCCGCAACACGGCCCCGGTCTCGGCGCTGCCGCCCTCTCCCAGTCCTTCGGAAGCCTCCCTCGGAATCAATGCAAAATGCGACAGTTGCAGCGAGGCGAGCAGTCCATGAAGTGCGCGCCGAGCCTCTTCCACCGTCGAAGCATCCTGCATCGCCTGTCCCCAACGGAGGCGACCTTCCTGCCAGCGCTGCTCGATAGCTTGCATATCCCAGTAGGTATTCTCGATGCGGTCACAGGCGATCTGGAACGACTCCTGGTAACGCTCTCTACTTTCCTGGGTCAACGGGGTCGAACGCCCGGGGATTCCCAGGCAACCGGACAAGAGTGATAGACTGCCCAGAATCAACAGGACAGAACGAAGAGTTGTGGAAGACATCAGTTCCTTCCCCGAACTACTCTCGCCAGGAGATTGCAAAAGTAACTCCAAACCACATCATCGAATCGCATCTTCGCACAGCGGATCCTGGATGGAAGGATCGTAACAGCAGATGAAGACGAACAGATCCGATATCGGGATCGAGGTTTGCATCGAGGACGCCGCCTACGCTGAGAGCGCGATACGGGCAGGTGCAAATCGGATAGAGATGTGCAGCGCCCTGGATCAAGGTGGTCTGACACCCACTGCGCAGTCGGTCCGGAATGCATCTCGATCGGGAGTCCCGATAACCGCCATGGCGAGGCTTCGATCGGGAGATTTCGTTCTCGATGATGATGACATCGCAATCCTGCGAGACGAGATCACCGCACATGTTGAAACCGGAGCCGAGGGAATCGTGCTGGGTGCACTGACTCCCGAGGGGACCATAGATACGGTGGCTCTTGGCTGGCTCGTGGACGCCTGCGGTGGAAGACCCGTGACTTTTCATCGCGCCTTTGATCATTGTTCTGATCGAATCTCAGGTCTCGAACAGGTCATCGACTGTGGATGTCAGCGACTGCTCACTTCAGGGGGAGCGACTACGGCGATGGAGGGACTCGAAGAACTGGAGAGGATTGTTGATACCGCTGGTGATCGCATCGAGGTAATTGCTGGAGGAGGAGTGCGACCTGGATGTGCTGTCGAGTTGATTCAGAAAACAGGTGTTCGTTGGTTACACCTGTCTGCTCGGCGTAATATCCCTGGTCCGCCGATAGACCCACGATCTGAAGTCCCTCTGGGATCAGCCTCCCTTGCAGCACCAGGAGAGCGCTGGATCATGGATCCAGCCATCGTGGAAGATCTTCGATCAGAGTTGGATCGGGCGGCGGGCTGACCTGTACCCCTTGTACATGTTAGCCTCCGGTCGCTCGTTGAAAGGAAGTCAGGACCTTGGAAAAGGTCGAACCCGACAATCTGGATGTGAAGTACGGTGGCTTCGGTCGTCCCTCCTGGCAGGTTCGCTGGGAAGGCGGGAAGCTCTGCTGGCGTCGTTTCGAGGCGGAATGGACCGAGGTCGCCGAGGAAGAGATCCAGCCGGAAACGCAACAATGGCTCGATTTCTGGGAAGCTCTCGATCAGAGCCGCGTCTGGGACTGGAACGAAGTCTACTACCGAGCAGCCAGCCGTGCCGATCAACAGCAGGGCTCTTCCGACGAGGAGGAGAAGGAAGCCGATCCGGATGAGGTGGTCTCCTGGTCGGTCGCCATCCTGCTCAAGGACGGTCGCCTGATCGATTCGAGCGGATCCAACGCTGTGCCAGGAGCCACCCAGCGCTCCCGAAGAGGTCGAGGACAGCGACGAGGAAGAAGACCGGAAAATAAACCTGATCCGGTTCCATCCAAGGAGACTCCGGACACTCCCGAAACTCCCGAAACTTCCGAAAAAGAAAAATCAGATCCTTCCAACGTGGGAATCCCAGCCGACACCTTCGACCAGTTTCTGACGGCAGTCAGGAACCTGATCGGAGGACGGGAATTTGCCGATCGAAACGAAGATGAAACACCGGAGAGTCTCTCCACTCCGTTTCGAACCCTGACACCGAAGCGAAAGACGCCGCTCGATCCGTTTGCCGAGGATGAACTCATCGCTACCCAGAAGAAGACCCGCAAGCGCAGTAAAAAACGTTCTACATCTGGTAAAAAACGCACCATGCGGCGCCAGGAGGGCGGATCCGAGAGCACCAGCGGAAAACGCAAGAAGAAACGTCGTCGAAGCGGTGGAAAATCGGATACCGGTGAAAAGGTCGGAGCAGAGAACTCCCCGACCACTGGACGACGGAGGCGGCGGCGCAGAAAACGAAGTGGCAATGCCCCAGGCGGTGAGAGCAATGCTCCTCAGGGAAAGAAAAATACCCAACAATCCGCAGGCCAGGGCACTTCTGGCGATGCCCCCGCCAAAAAGAAGCGGCGCCGGCGGCGGCGTAGATCTGGCGGGGGATCCGGAAAATCTGGCGACTCTGGCGACTCTGGCGCAAACAAATCGTCCTAGAGACGACCGAATTTCGCTGCTAACAGCAACTCTCGTTTCGGCTCACGAGGATCATTGGTGATGATGATCAGTTTCCCGCGGAGAAGAACCTCTTTGCGGTACTCCTCGAGAGAGATCGATATCCGGAAGATGCGGCCCGGGACCACTTCCTGCAGTTCGGTCTCGAGCAGACCCTCAGGAAATCCCTCGATCAGCACTTCTTTAACTTCCAGCGTGAAATTGGGATCGATGTTTTGAATCTGAACCTGTTTGGTCACTACAGGAACGCCGTCACCGAGTAACGGATCGGTATCCTTGTTACCGAACTGCAAGACTCGTGGCGGCGAGACCTGGATCGGATCCAGATGCTCGATCTCGACATAGCGACCGACCACCACCTGCCGACCGTCCTTGACCTGAATCATCAAATCGAGTGGATCCTTGATGCTCTGGGGTACAGGAGAAGGGCCGGCTGTGACCTCTACCTCGAAAATGCGATCTTCTTCTATATTGAGGAAATCAGTGATCTCGAAATGGCCGTTGCGAGAGCGTGCTCCCAGAACATCAAAACCGAGATCGGTCACAGCGATCAGCCTGACTCGCAGTGACTTGGTTTCAGACATCAATCCGAACAATTGAATCGGTTTCGGTTCCGTACGATAAAGATTGATGACGTTCATGGTCCAGATGAAGCGCAGCCTGGGCTGTACTGGATCGTCACTCTCGAAGGTCACCCCTTTGCGCGTTGCTCCGGGCTTGACCTTTTTCGAGTCGATCTCTACACGAACGGTTGCGGTTTCACCTGGACGGACCACAGACGGTTTTTCAACGACGCGGGTGCAGCCACACGATGGAATGACCCGCCAGATGTTGAGATCGGCATCTCCATCGTTACGGATTTGAATGTCTCGCTCGACGACCTCACCCTGAAGTAGATCACCGTAATCGACCTCGGTCTCGACGAGGGCGATGACTGGGTTTTCCACATGCTCTGCGGAGGTCACGATCGCCGACGATCCCAGCGGAGCCAGCAACCCCATGATCACCGCCAACATCGACCAGAAACCGATCATGGTGGCGGCTCTGAGCCGATATCTCGTGTTGAGCCAGTAATTTTTCATCGCCAGTATTCTAACCTTCTTACCGAGTGAATTCGTGTCGTTCCCGGGTCAAAATGCTTCCAGGAGGCAGCGAATGAGACACTTTCCATTCTTGATGCTCATCTTATTAGTAGCCACCAGTGCGCATGCTTCGGAACAGTTCCCTCTTGGAATCCTGGGTGCTCGAGGTGAGGTGGTTCCCGGAAGCGCTCTGTTGAGGGTCATCTCCATCGATCCTGAATCCCCTGCTGCTCGCGCCGGTCTTGCAACTGGTGACCAGATTCAAGGATTCAACGGTACACCGTTCATAGCTCATACCAACCGTCTTGATGACGGCGGCAAAGGTCCTCAGAAATCGCTGGGAGAAGCCCTCGATGATCTGGCTTCCCGAACCGAAAAAGAGCAACGAAAGATCACTCTCGATCTACTGCGCGATGAGAACACAATCCAGCTCGAGATCGGATTGCCCCTGAGGCCCAGCCTCGAAAGTGAAGAAGGACGCCGACTGCTGGTCATCGATGCCTCCAGACAACTGGTCAAGACGATGACTGCCGGTGGCTACTGGAACTCTCCGGTGGGTTTGACTGGTGATCGGGTGCTGACCGCCTGGGCGCTGACGGCTCTTCTCTCTGCGGGCCTCGAGGAAAACCGCGAGGCCATCGAGCGGGCGGCTACCTGGTTACGAGGCCCCGATGGAAAATCGTGGATCCCCGATGATCCGATGAAGAAAGGGCCTGACAATCTCGGCAACTGGGCAATATCCGCCACTGCTGTTGCCCTTTCCGAGCATCAAATTGCTACCGGCGACAAACGGAATGAGCCGGTGATCGAACGCTGTTGCAATGCACTGAAGTCACGGATGAGCAAGGAAGGTCTGTTCGGGCACGACATCGTTCCCGGATACAGCAACAAGGGCTTCAACGTCATCAACACCCTGTCCCAACTTGCCTGGTCGATGGGAGCACAGGCGGGTGTGACGCTGGATGAAGAGGCGTGGTCACAGAGCCTCGGACAGATCCGGCGATCGATCGATCCCAACGGTGGAGTTCGCTACTGGACGATGAAGGGCACCGGAACCGGGGATGCATCACTTCGCACCTCATCGATGGCGCTGGCGCTGGCCATCGCTGGCGAAGAAACGGAAATGGCGCTGCAACTCGGCAAGTACCTTGCGACTCATCCCAGCAGAACAAGAGAAGCCCACGCGGTCGGATCGCTCGGCATGATGCTCGCGCCTTCGGCACTCTGGAGGCTAGACCGTGAAGGGTACTGGAACTTCTTCAGGGAGTGGCGCTGGTATCTTTCTCTCATGCATCGCCCAGACGGGTCTCTTCATTACATCGGTGGCAAGCGAAACAATGGAGGAGATGGCTACCTTGGCAAACATCGGATCGGCTGCACCATTGCCATCCTGATCCTCACACCACCCGGTGAAAGACTTCGGCTTCACGTTGACGAATCGCATCAAGACCCCGTGAAGAAGCCAGATAGCGTTCCAGAGGCCGTTGGCGGTTCAAACTAGACAGTGGGCCCATCGACGGATGGGCTATATGATGGAGAGTTGTAGCTCGCCTGATGGTTGTCGGGTTTGAACGATCCAGCAGTTGGATCATCGGTTTCCTCAAGGAGATTCATGATGCGATTTTTCGTCTTCATCAGCGCCCTTATCGTGCTCGCCGGGACTTTACACGCCCAGGTACCAGTACCGCCGTTACCGCCGACGGGCCCACCGATCCTGCTCGAACTCGGTAACATCCAGTACAACCCTTCCACCGGTGAGGGATCCGTTTCTATGATGATGACGAGCACGGTCCCCATCGCGGGATTCCAGTTTGATCTGGTGTTCGAACCTGCGGCAGTGCTGCTGGTCGCGGCCACCGGCGGACTCGCAGAGGACTTTGGTTATGACGTTGGCGTCGGTCCGACCAGCGGAACTGTACTCGGATTCTCCTTCACGCTGGTAGAGATCCCCCCGACCCTGGTCCCAGATGTGTTAACCGTCGTCGCCTTCAACTGCAGTGGTTGTCCCAATGTCGGTCCGGAGATCTGTATCGAGAATGTGGTCTTCTCCGATGTCGGCGCCCTGTCGATCCCAGTTGATCTGGGACCCTGTGCTACTGCGGGTGCAATGGCATTGTTCCTGCGGGGTGATTGCAACACTGACGGTGCTACCAACGTTGCCGATGCAATCTTCCTGCTGGCAAATCTTTTCTCCGGCGGAGACTTGAGTAGTTGCATCGATGGTTGTGATTCCAACGATGACGGATCCCTCAACATCGCGGACGCAATTCACTTTCTCGCTTTCCTGTTCTCGGGGGGGCCACCACCGACAGCGCCAGGAGTGTTGAACTGTGGCCCGGATCCGACCGCAGATCCGCTCGATTGCCTGACTCCGGGTCTCTGTCCTTGACCCGTCGGGGATGTCACTGCGGACGCGGATTTGCCTGGTAAGCCTCTTCCATTCCATCGGCCCAGCGGAAGGTCGGGAGAGCATCTCGATCGATATCCTTCAGGTGGGGTTCGTCATTTCTGCGCGTCGGGTGAACATACCGCCATGATCCATCGCCGAAGATTTCCTCGCACAGAGCGGCCGCTGCAGGATCGTATTCCTTCAACTCCGAGCGTAGATCTACGTGATTGTGCTGATTATCGTTCTGGCGATTGGTGTCAAACCAACTCTGCACCACCTCGGCCCAGTATTCCATCCGGTTGGTCGAGGCATACGCACCCTTCCACAAGCCCGCTTCCATCGCCGCGCGATACACCTTCTTCAATCGGGTATCAAAAGTTGGATCGACCGAAGAGAGCCCCATCTCGTGAATGGCATGGGCAAACTCATGAATGAGGATGTTCTCGGTCGAATAAGGATCCCCTGCCATCGCCAGCAGATTCTCTTCGCCGCAGGATACAGAAGGTCTTGCCGAGGTCGCTCCGAGCCCGCGAGCACGCCGATCCCAGTATTCGGGCGGACGCAGATCGGAGTGCTCCGGAACCATCGTCGTCCACTCGTTGTAAGCCATCACGGTGAAGCGGGTACCGTTCTTCGCCATCGCCATGAGAATATCTGGGCGATGACCGACCATCTGCAGGATCAGGTAGCGCGCTTCGGCCAGTGACTCCGCTTGCACCCGGGCACTGGCGAGAACTGGAAAACCGAGAACATCGGCATACTGCTGATAAAAGGGATCGAGATCGAGTGCTGAACGCAACTGTGCAGGTACCGGTCCCACAACATCGCTAACCGGATTGCGTGCCTCGAGGAAATTGCATCCCACAAGGTAGAGCAGCAACAAAAACACCCATCTCAAAGCGTTTCCTCCGGTTCGGGAAGAGCTTCAGGAATTTCTTGAGTGTCGA
The DNA here is from genome assembly GCA_050256595.1 of Planctomycetota bacterium. Taxonomy (GTDB): domain Bacteria; phylum Planctomycetota; class UBA8108; order UBA1146; family UBA1146; genus UBA1146. The sequence goes on along the minus strand of JBBWWE010000393.1, from coordinate 9,393 downwards.
CATCCCGAACCACTTTTTCGATGCGTTCGAATTCTGGCAATCCTTCCTTCTGCGAGAGCGCTTCGATGGTGCGTGCTTTCGGCAGCACCCTGCCCTCGAAGGAAGCCACGGCACTGTTGTAACCTTCGACTGCACGGCCCAGGTTCTTTCCGACCTTGGACAGATGGCCATGAAAGGTCTTCAGGCGGTTATGCAATTCCAGCGTCTCGTCCCAGATCTCCTGCGCATTGGCTGCCAGTTTTTCCTGTTGCCAGTAGAGGCCGACCGTCTTCAGCAGCGCGATCAGGGTCACCGGAGTCACGATGAGGATCTTCTTCCCGAGAGCCTCCTCCTGCAGATTCGGTTGAGCGGAGAAGGCGGCAGCAGCAACACTTTCGATGGGGATGAACATCACGGTGTACTCGACCTTGCCACCGACGAGAGCAGGGTAGTCGCGTTTCGCCAGTTCTAGCATGGTGTTACGCACACTCTTGCCGTGTTGTTCCAGGAACTTTTTCTCTTCGTCCCGGTCCGTCGCCTCCATTGCCTTTTCGTACTCAACATAAGGAACCTTGGAATCGATGGGGATCTTTCCATCGCCAGGCAGGTTCACGATCATGTCGGGACGTCGGTCGGTATCTCCTTGATTCTGCTCCTCGAAATCGCAGTGCTCGGTCATGCCAGCAGCCTCGACGATATTGCGCAGGGCCATCTCTCCCCACTTGCCGCGAGACTGACTCGAACCTCGAAGAGCTGAAGAAAGTTGCTGGCTCGCTTCCTCCACCGCCTTGGTCTGCACGGCGAGACCGATAACCTGCTGATTCAATGAGCCGAAGTCCTTGATGCGCTGTTCTTCGATCTTGCGATGCATCTCCTGGAAGGTGTCCATCTTCTTCTGAACGCCATCGAATTGTTTCTCGATCGCTTCGTGTCGTTTGGTCAATTCGGCGACGTGTTTCTCCTCACTCTTACCGAGTCGTTCCTCGGCATGCTTGAGAAACTCGTCGCGGTTCTCCTTGAGTTGTTCGGCAGAAAAGACCTTGAGGCTATCCTTGAGCGATTCCCGATCGTGCTTCAGTTGCTGAAACTGCTCGATGGCTGCATCTTTCTGAGCCTCGGCGCGTGCAAGTTGCTCCCTCACATCGACTATTTCGTTACGGGCATCCTCCAGAGACCGGGCACCTTCTGCACCCCCTCGGCGAAGCATGAAAGCCGCGACAACAAAACCCGCAACCAACGAGATCCCTACCAACCAAGCATCGTCCATCGACATCTCCTCTATCCATCGCTCTGTCCCGAGCGGATGAGCATATCCGCGGATGACCCCAAGAACCACGAGGTCACCCGGTGAGATCTACCTACGAGGTGATCACTTCCAGAAAACTGCGGCCCCACTTCTCCAGCTTTTTCTGTCCGACTCCCGAGATCATCGCCAGTTGATCGAGGGTCTGGGGCTGCATCTGTGACATCTCGACCAGGGTCGAATCGTGGAAGATGGTGTAAGGAGGAACCTCCAGCTGTCGAGAAATCTCCAGGCGATGTTGTCGAAGCCGTTCGAAGAGGCTCGATTGCATCGAATCCAGTCCTTTCAGCTTCATCTTTCTCTTCCTCTTGGTGCGGGAGGCTTTCCGGATGATGGCATCCTTGCGAAACGAAAATTCCTCTTCTCCACGTAATAGTTCGCGACTCTTTTGGGTCACCGAAATTCCGCCATGCCCTTCAAGGTCGATCCGGATCATTCCCCGCGAAGCCAGTTGGCGGAAAATTGAATGCCAGCCCTGTTCTTCCAGTTCGGTGCCGATCCCATAGACGCTCAGCCGATCATGCCCGAATCGGGCAACCTTCGTGTTCGCCTTGCCCCTGAGCACATCGATCACGTGTACCTTGCCAAATCGCTGGCCGGTCTTGACCACCGCTGACAGCGCCTTCTGGGCCAGTACCATTCCGTCGATCACTTCCGGAACGCGGGCACAATTGTCACAGCGCTGGCCTTCGGGGCTGCACTGCTCGATCCCGTCCTCGCCGAAGAATCCCAGCAAGGTAGAACGTCGACATCGTGCGGACTCGCAATAGGCGAGCATCCCGTCGATCTGGTGGTGACTGATGCGACGCTGGGTCGGATCGAGATCGGATTCTGCCAGTCGCCTCTGGGCAAGAACCACATCGCTCCAGCCATAACAGAGCCAGGCATCCGCGGGTAGTCCATCGCGACCGGCGCGTCCCGATTCCTGGCTGTAGTGTTGCGGACTCGGAGGCATATCGAGGTGAGCGACGAAACGAACGTTGGGTTTGTCGATCCCCATACCGAAAGCGACCGTCGCTACCACGACGATTCCTTCTTCACGAATAAATAGTTGCTGGTTGAGGGAACGTTGCTGCGAGGCCATTCCTGCGTGATAGGGCACTGCCCGGATTCCCTCCTTGCGGAGCCACTCGGCAGTGTTGTCGACCTTCTTCCTGCTGCTGCAATAAACGATCCCGGCCTCTCCCGCATGCCGTTCCCGGATCATCCGCAACAGTTGACGACGAGGTTGCTCCTTCAGCTCGACCGAATAACGGATATTGGGCCGATCAAAGGAGGAGACGAACAGATCGTCATCTGAAAGACCCAATCCTTTCAGGATGTCCTTGCGAGTCGGATCATCAGCAGTCGCGGTCAACGCGATGACGGGAACCCCCGGGAAACGCTTACGGATGATTCCAAGTTTCTGATACTCGGGACGAAAATCGTGACCCCACTGACTGATGCAATGGGCTTCATCGATGGCAAAGAGCGCAGGTGAGAACGCATCCAGTTCTTCAAGAAATCCATCGATGAGCAGCCGCTCAGGAGCCACGTAGAGCAGTTTGATCTGGCCGGCTCGTAACTGATCCCAGACTTCTCGCCGCTTCGACACATCCATCGAGGAGTTCAGTGCAGCAGCACCTACGCCGGCCTGGGTCAGAGCCTCGACCTGATCCTGCATCAGGGCTATGAGTGGTGAGACCACCACGGTGACTCCAGCGGTGAGCAGCGCCGGGATTTGATAGCAGAGGGATTTCCCTCCGCCGGTCGGCATCAGTACGAGCGCGTCTCCTCCAGCGGCCACCCGGTCGATGATCTGTTGCTGGGCGCCCCGGAAACTCTCGTAACCGAACACCTCGTGCAAGATCGCTTCCGGACTGGTCCGGACCGGATCCCCTTCTCGTACCGTCAATTCCCCCACCCCTCGTCGAGCACACACTGGCAAAACGAAAAGTCACAGGGCGGGGATAGCCGACCGCTGCGGCACCATCAAGGCACCACATCGATCATCAAGAGTAATGCCGGACTGGGTATCAGGATGGCGCTAGAGACAATTGTCCTGGGTCGTCTGGCACGAAACGGCATCGTCGGTCGGATCAGAACCACAATTGAAGGGATCCGGTGGTTGGTTACCCGCCTGGAACAGGTAATCGAGCAGTGAAACCACATCCGAGATGTCGTTCGATCCATCGTCGTTGCAATCGAGCGTATCGAGACAGCCTGGTGCGGTGCCGTTACCGAATAGATATACGAGTCCCGCAACAGCGTCGGCAATGTTGTGACTTCCGTCATCGTTGATATCACAACGTCGGAAAAGAGCGGGCGGAGTTCCGATGAAGTAGGAACGGGTATCTGAGATGGCAGTATTTCCGGCAAAATCAGTGGCAGAAATCCTGTACTCGATGGTCGCAGTGGTGCCCGGATCCGGAATCACTCCTCGGTACAACTCGTGGCCAGCCCATGTCATCGAGACGGACTCGAACGGACCACCGTCAGACCACTGCACCAGAACCGACTGGTAGAAAGCACCTCGATCAGAACTCATGTTGTCGCTAAGCACCGCTCGTACTCGCCGCGGTCCTGCTCCCACATCCACATCGCCGAGTTCTTCCCACTGGACGATGTTGGGCGCCCGGGTATCGGCCGATCCCTGGTTCAGGTACAGCCGGTTACGGAAAGCACCACTTTCACCCTGTGCGGTAACCATATCGAGATCCCCATCGGCATCGAGATCTCCCATCTCAACATCCAATGAACTGTCGGAGATGGAACTGATAACACCGGCCACCAGCGTCAGGAAACCGCTCCCGTTGTTACGCAGCATCCGTTCCGGTCCGCCAATCGCACAGATCGTCACATCCAGGTCACCATCGTTGTCGTAATCGAGAAACTTGCTGTCGTTATCATCGATATTGGGATTCGAGGAGTTCGGCAAAACCGTGGTCGTGACATTCGTGAAAGTAGCATTACCGTCATTCTGAAACACGGCCTCTCGAGATCCCACTCCGGAGTTGGCGCCGAAGACATCCAGATCCCCATCTCCATCGAGATCCCCGAGATCATAAGAGTACGTGTTCGAGTCGGGCGGGAGATTCCCAGCCGTGGTATCGGTGAAGAATCCTCCCTCATTGATGTACAACTTGGAGTTTCCGGATCGGTGGCCTTCGATCATATCGAGGTCGAGATCGCCATCGAGATCTCCGAAGATGCAATCCATCGGTGCAGAAACAAGTTGCTGGGGCAATCGCTGCGCCGTCTGATCGCTATAGAAGCCACCCCCGTCATTGATCCATAACTGAGCCTGGCCGGAACCAAATCGGGATGATCCACCACGTGTGAACCAGAGATCCAGATCGCCATCGTCATCGACATCGCCGAATGAGCAGTGCGAGCTGGACATCGGAAACTGCGGAATCCTGGCCGCGGATTCATCGGTAAAGAATCCGGTACCATCGTTGATGAGCAATTTCTGAGGGGTAAGGAAATCGTTGGCAACGGCAAGATCCAGATCGCCATCTCCATCGACATCCCCGAACTCCACGTCACGACCATATCCGATCAAATTTCCGAGTCTGGCAGCAGATTCATCGACGAAGGTGGCATTCCCATCGTTGATGAGAAGCCGTACCCGTTCCTGAAGACTGGCGGAAGAGAAGCCTCGGCCATTGGCGAAGCACAGATCTAGATCCCCGTCTCCATCGACATCCGCGATGGCGACCTGGCTCGAATACTCGTTGAAGATGGGCAGCCTACCGGTGCTCGATTCGAGGAACTGCTGAGCGCCAACATCTGCACCAACGAGCAACCCAAAAACCAGCAATCCCAGAAAGAAGCCCGAGATCGGGCAGATCCGGCCAGATATCATCAAAACCCTCCTCGATCGCCACAAATTCGGATGGAATACAGTCCCTCATCATACCTTTGATCCTCCGAGCATCGAACAAAACCACCCGGCCCGGTTCTCTTCCTTAAACGGCTCAGGAGCGGTACCCTTTGACAATCCTGCACCGATCGACCCGATCGACGAAGCCTGCGACTACCCATGCCCGTGATCACATCTGAGAGGATCCGATGAGCAAGAAAAAACACCCCTGGCAGAAATCGATGCCGCAAGCACAGTTCGAACGGATGTACAGGATTCTCGCCGCTCCGAGTCCTGTCGGACTTGAAGCTGCCATGACCGAAGGCGTGATCGCTCCGATGCTCGAAGAATTCATGCCCAAGGGATGGTGCCTCCATCGCTTCCGTGGCAACGCTGGCCTCGTCGTTGATACGATGCCAGATGCGCCCGAGGGAACACTGACGGTGATGGCGATCGGACACGCGGACAAGATTCGCATGCAGGTACGCAGCATCAGTGACGATGGCAAGATCTGGATCAACAGCGATTCCTTCTTACCGACAACCCTGATCGGACATGAAGTCACGCTCTTCAGTGAGGATCCTAAAAATCCAGGAGAGTTTCGGAGTATTTCAGGCGGCACCGTCGAAGCGCTCGGAGCCATCCATTTCGCAGAAGCCCCCCTGCGTGACGGCACCAAAGGGATCAAGGCAAATCAGCTCTACCTCGAGTTACAACTCAGCGGAGAAGACCGGAAGAAACAGGTCGAGAATCTCGGCATCCGTTCCGGTGATCCGCTGTTGCTCGACCGTCCCATCCGTCCAGGTTTTGGTCCTGACAGTTTCGTCGGTGCCTACCTCGACAATGGTCTCGGCTGCTTCGTGGTCGCGGAAGCAGCGCGTCTCATCGCAGCCGGCAAAACCCTGAAGAATGTCCGTTATCTCGGTGCCTTCGCCGCATACGAAGAAATCGGCCGCTTCGGAAGCCGTGTGATGGCCGGAGTGATGAAACCGGATGTCATCATCGGAGTCGATGTCAACCATGACTACGAGGCTGCGCCAGGAATCGGCGATCGACGCTACACACCTCTGAAAATGGGAGAGGGGATGACCCTCGCAGTGGGAGCCATTGCAACTGCCAGTCTCAACGCCATCATCCAGGAGGCCTGCAAGTCCCAGAAAATCCCCTACCAGGTCGATGTCTGCGGACGTGATACCGGTACAGATGCAATGGCCGGCGTACTCGCCAGCGTTGATTCAGCCGCCACCAGCATAGGATTTCCGATCCGCAACATGCACACCATCTCTGAAAGTGCTCATACCGGCGATGTCATAGCGGCCATCCATGCTCTCGTCGCAACCTTGAGAAAGATGGACAAAGAAGGAACCAGTTCTGAAGATCTTTGCGGGGCACATCCGCGACTCGATGAGGTCGACACCCTCGCTCACAATCAGTAAAGAGATTCTCCCGGGAAGGGAGAGGTAATGTCTTCAGTCTTGCTGATTCTAGCATTGCTGGTCGCGCCACCCCTTCCCGATGAAGATGACCCCTCTTTACTGCGACCGACTGATCTGTTGAAAAATCTCGATCATCCTGATCGCTGGAGATGGATCCCGAATCAGAAAATGCCCAGAGGGAAATTCCTGAAGAGAGCAGGTGTAACCTCCTTCTTCTCGCCGTTCATTTTCTTCGAGGGAGACGTAGGAACCGGTGGAGGATTCGCGATCACCGACATCTACTTCCGGACCAAGCGACGCAGTCAACTGGCACACATCTGGGCGACGTTCACCTCCGAGGGACAGGAGAGGTTTTCCATCGCCTGGCAAAACTGGCTCGCCCAGAGCGACCACCCTGACAGGGGAGTACTCCAGGGAGATCGAGACTTCTTTGGAATCACCATTGCCCATACGCGCACCCTCACCAGCCGCTTCTTCGGGCTGGGTGCAGAAACCGAACTCACCGATGAAGCCTCATATAGCCGCGAAACCAACTCCATCGGATTCGGCATCCAGCGCTCCTTCCCCGAACTTGGAGGAGACTGGGTGTGGCATACAAATTTGTTCCTGCAGACCGATGATCTCGCCGGTGGCAAGGTCAGCGGAGCGTCTGATGTCCAGACTCAACATCCGGTGCTCTTCAACGAGGGCGACGATTTCGATGCTCTGTGGATCAGTGCAGGGATTCGCCACGACACCCGGGACGCACAGCACCTTCCTTATCGCGGTCGCTCGCTGGGCATTTCCATCACGGCGATCCCCCTGGCCAACCATCGCGAAGCCGGAGCGGTGGCTTCGGTAACCGGTAGTTGGATCCGCCCGGTGAGTCCGCTGTTCCACGATGGGGGAAACCCGGCCCACGAGCACCCGCCCATCGATTCCATTTCCGCATTCTTCGCAGTCTCCACCACGATGGGTGATGTCCCCTTCTGGGCGCTTCCCTCACTCGGGGGAGCCAACATCATGCGCGGGACCATCCGTGGCCGCTGGCGCGACCGCAATGCCTGGGCAACGGGAGCCGAGTGGCGTCCGTGGGTGATTGCCGATGGGTTCTCCATCTCCGACAAGATCCGGGTAGAGAGGGTCGGTCTGGCGCTGTTTGCAGAAGCAGGGTCGGTCGCCGACCAACTGGGTGATCTGGGCGATGCTTCGATTCACTCCTCGATAGGAGTTGGTCTGCGCTTCACCTTCGAGAGACAAGCACTGTTCAGGATGGATATCGGCCGCTCGGAGGAAGGAGACTCGAACCTATCGCTTGCCTACGGCCTCCCCTTTTAGGGTGCCTTCGCCTTGAGGCGAGCCGGGAAAGTTCTCTCGTTCCAGTTCAGAGGTGGCGTACTGCTGGCCACCATCATGGCGTAAACATCATCCTGAATCAGTTCGGCACCAAAAAGTTCCACATGAGTGGTTTGTTGCTGGCAATCGAGTCCGATGTATCCAAGCGCACGCAAATGTTCGACCAGCGCCATGATGCACATCTTTCCGGCATCGGTTTCCAGGTGAAACATACTCTCTCCGGCAAAGATCCCGCCAACGGAGAGACCGTAAAGGCCGCCGACCAGTCGGCCCTCCTCGTCCCAGGCTTCCACTGAATGAGCCAGGCCCAGTTGATGGAGTTGTCGAAACAGTTGCTCGATATCTCGAGAGATCCACGTTTCGTGTCGATTGGCACACGCCTCAACCACGGCGCGAAAAGCGACATCGGTGGTGAATCTGAACGGGTTCCTGCGAGCAGCACGCCACATCGATCGAGGAACCCGATAACCATCCCAGTTGATGAACGCACGCTCGGTGGGACGAACCCAGAAGATCTTGCCGTCCCGGTGATCGGCCATCGGGAAGCAGCGCTCCATGTAAGCACGCAACACCCGAGCCGGGCTGACCGGAATCCCATCTTCGTCTCTGATTCTCTGAATCGGGCGCACGTTTTCCTCCAGTGGAAAACATTGTATCGCATCTGCGCCGAAACTTCCTCTTACAGACACCCGACAAATTGTTCGCAATCGAGATCATCATCGGTCGGGTCGAAGCCACAACTGTTGAAGGGTACTGGCGGAGCGACAGCATCGTTGAAAAAGTAAGCCAGCAGCGAAAAGACGTCGATGATGTTGTTAGATCCGTCGTCATTGACATCCGCTGCATCATGGCAACTCAACGATTGGTTGCTTTTGAACAGATAGTCGAGCAGGAACAAGACATCGCCGAAGTTGAGATTCGCATCGCCATTGCACTCGCCGCGTCGAAACGGTCTGGCGGCACAGCGATTCATGTACACCGTGCTGGGAGAGTCGCCCCAACGATTTGGCACCAAGGCATCCAGATCACCGTCCCCATCCAGGTCCCCCAGGATCGCGCCATGACTCCCATTGATCCCGACCTCGAGACCACTGTCGATGAAGAGGCCGTTGCCCTCATTGAGGTAGACCCGGTTGGTATCTGGCATTTCATTGGCGACGAAGGCATCGAGATCCCCGTCTCCATCCAGATCCCCCAGGGACACTCCGAAACTCTTGTTGTCCCCCAATCGCTGACCGCTATCGACGAAGTACCCCGTGCCATCATTGAGGTAGATTCGATTGGCTGTCCATGAGGACAGGAAAGCATCGAGATCGCCATCCCCATCCAGGTCACCGAGACCCACGGAATGACTGTTCCCGTACAGCCCGCCCAAAATCCCCTGGCCATTGTCGGTAAAGATGCCGACTCCGTCATTCAGGTACACACGGTTGTTTCCGTAACTTCCGAAGAATGCGTCGAGATCGCCATCTCCATCCAGATCCCCTAGCGCTACA
>JBBWWE010000392.1:0-4601 GCA_050256595.1 Planctomycetota bacterium | reverse complement strand
CTGCACTATATCCTGCAGATGTATTTCTTGATCCCCGTGTTCTGGACCCACACCAACCGTGGTCTGGTGATGGCATTCTTCTCAGCTACGAAACTGATGGAACGGCCTGATCAAATCTATCCCAAATGGACTCGCCGGATCCTGATGACGATCTTTCCGGTGCTGCTGGTGGTTGCCCTACCTGCACGGGTACTGTTCGAGGGGCCTGATGTACTACTGATCGGGCAAATCCTGGGTGTGACCGCGATTGCATTCCTCGGAATGCGCGCCTTCTGGAACCTGGGCTTGCGCAGTTATTCGAGCGCCTCCTCCTAGCGCTCGGAGGCGGACTTCTCCGATAACGCCTGCTCGATCTTACTCGTCACGAGTTGCGCCAGTTTCTTGCGACCCTCCGTTTTGAAGTGAACATTTCCAGGAGCACGGAATAGTTGCGGAGCAAATCGGCTACTGGCCGCATGGAGATCGTTGATGGGGATGCGATGTTTCTTCATCAACTTCTTGGCGACCGCGTTGTAGCGAATGGCGTCGCCCACTTTTCGGCCCGCCTCACCTGCAGGCACGTGAGTGATGCTTGCCCAGATCAACTTCGCTCCGGTCTTCTTGAGACGCTGGATCAGTTTTTCCAGGTTCTTTCCGTACTGTTCTGCGGTGAAGGTGACCTTGCCGTTCTTCTTGCCCTGTTTGAGACTTCCGGGCGGATCACGATAACAGAGATCCCACAGCCCCCAGTTGAAGTGAATTACTTCCCATTTCCCGTCACCGAGCCAGGCATCAATTTTGAGAATACCAGTGCCAGTGTGCTGCGCGTTGCCGGGATTGTGAATCACCTCGGCACGGCCCTTGAGTGCTTGTTTCACGAAGGGGGTGTAACCGATGGAGATCGAATCGCCGATGATGAGAACCCGCGGTAAGGGAGAATCGGATGGAGCCTCTTGAGCACTGCCCTCCTGAGAGAAGATCGGGCAACAAAAAACGATGGAAAACAGCAGTGCTTGAAGAATCCAGCGCATCTCCACACCTCTCCGGACTTCACCTCGGGGCTTTTACTCGATCCATGTGCACATAGAATACTCCCTGCAGAAGCCACCACACGATACCTGTTGGAAAAGGAAGCCGATGTCCGCCGAAACGGAGGGGATGCTCGATCTAGAGCAACTGTCCCAGCTCGTCAAAGCCGATGAGATCGACACGATCATCGTCGCATTCCCTGACCTCTACGGTCGCTGCATGGGAAAGCGTTTCGACGCGGGCTTCTTCATCGACAATGTTGCCACCGCAGGAACTCACTGCTGCAACTACTTACTCACCGTTGACATGGAGATGGAACCGATCCCGGGCTACTCGTTGGCAAACTGGGAAAAGGGCTACGGAGACTTCCACATGGTTCCGGATCTATCAACACTGCGACGTGCCAGTTGGCTGGAGAAATCAGCGCTGGTGATCTGTGACCTCATCGATGATCGAACTCATCAACCCGTCGATGCCGCTCCACGTTCGATCCTCCGTGCCCAGGTCGAACGCGCATCAGATGCAGGCTTCCAGGTGATGGCCGCCAGCGAACTGGAATATTACCTGCTGGAAGATTCGTACCGGGAGGCACACGAAAAGGGCTACGAGGATCTGACGGCGGCCGGCTGGTACATCGAGGATTACCACATCCTGCAGGGAACCCGACTCGAGAGTTTCAACGCTCCTGCCCGTCGACATCTGAAACAGTCCGGAGTTCCGGTCGAAAACAGCAAGGGAGAATGGGGACCCGGTCAGCACGAATTGAACATCCAGTACTGCGATATCCTGCAGATGGCTGATCGACACACTGTCTACAAGCAGTGCCTCAAGGAGATCGCCGACCAGCAGGAAAAAAGTGTCACTTTCATGGCCAAGTATTCCCCGGAACTGGCCGGATCGAGTTCTCACCTGCACCTGAGTCTGTGGAAGAACTCCCGCAACGCATTCGAGGGAGATCAGCAACTGGGGCCCATCCGCTGCAGTGATGACTTCCGCTGGTTCCTCGGTGGCTGGCTCGCCCACGCCCAGGAGATGATGGTCTGTTACGGCCCCACCGTGAACTCGTATCGGCGCTATCAGAAAGGTTCGTGGGCTCCCACCGGCATCGCCTGGAGTCACGACAACAGAACGGCGGGGTTCCGGGTGGTCGGCAGCGGATCGAGTTTACGAATCGAATGCAGGATCCCCGGTGCCGATTGCAATCCCTACCTTGCCTTCGCCGCAGCGCTGGCTTCCGGTCTCGACGGCATTGAAAACCGTACCGAACCGCCGGAGGCTTTCGAGGGGGATGTTTATTCAGCGCAGGGGTTGGACCAGGTTCCAGGGTCGTTGAAAGAAGCCACCGCATCCTTCGCGGATAGTATTTTCGCCCGAAGTGCCTTCGGTGAAACGGTCGTCGACCACTACCGTCACTTCTTCACCACCGAGTGCCAGGCGGAGGATTCCGATGATCCTCTCTGGGACCGAAAACGTTACTTCGAACGGATTTGAACACTCCATGAAACGACCCTTCATCGGGATTCCGATGTACCCCCCAGTCAAAGATGATAACTACACCGTGCCCAGAAAATACATCTCGGCAGTACGTCGCGCTGGAGGAACACCGTTGCCCTTTCCTCCCGGCGAGGAGGATGCCATTCCCTGGAGCAAGACGCTCGATGGTTTGATCCTGGCCGGGGGTGGAGATGTCGATGCGCAGAATTATCTCGAAGATCCTGATTCCTCGAATGCAACGTCACCTCCCGAGAGAGTGGATCCGGAGCGCGATCGCACAGAACTGGAGGTGCTCGGTTGCGTGATGGAGAGAAAAATCCCCATCCTCGCAGTCTGCCGCGGTTGCCAGGTACTGAACGTCCATCTGGGAGGGACGCTGTTACCTCATCTTCCCGATCACTTCGGTGACCAAATCGCCCACGGAATCCCGGCACAAAAATTCGCAAAGCACAGCGTCGAACTGGTTGGCGAATCCGCTCTGGCCAAGAAACTCGGAACCACCACCGTGGAAGTTTTTTCATCTCATCACCAGGCGGTCGACATTGTTGCTGATTCGTTGAAAGTGGTCGGACGAGCTCCCGATGGGTGCATCGAAGCCCTCGATATGGATGACTATCCGTGGCTGGTCGCAGTGCAATGGCACCCCGAAGAAGCTGCGGCTTCTGATCCAGTCCAGCAGCGCCTCTTTGATCAACTGGTGCAGGCAGCCCGAGAAACCGATTGACGGATCGACTCTTACTGGATCAGGAGGAAACCGATGAGATTGCAGGATCGTGTCGCTCTCATCACTGGCGCAGCCAATGGAATCGGAAAAGAAACCTCCCTCTTGTTTGCCACCGAAGGAGCCCGCGTAGTCGTCACCGATATCGATGAGGATGCCGGGGTAAAGGTCGTCAATGAGATCACCGATTCCGGAGGTGAAGCGATCTTCTGTCACGGCGATGTCTCCAGCGCCGATGACTGCAAACAGATGATCCAGTCCTGCGAGGATCAATTCGGTAGGCTCGATGTTCTCTTCAACAACGCGGGAATCATGCTCAGCGATGACGGAGATGCCGTGACCACCGATGAGGAAATCTGGGACCAGACGATGAACGTCAATCTCAAGGGCGTCTTTTTCGGCTGCAAGTACGGTATTCCGGCGATGCGCCGCTCCGGAGGTGGCTCCATCATCAATACTGCCAGTTTTGTCGCGGTACTCGGAGCCGCAACACCGCAACTGGCCTACACCGCCAGCAAGGGTGGCGTACTGGCGCTAACCCGCGAACTCTCGGTGATCCATGCCCGAGAAGGAATCCGTGTCAATGCTCTGTGCCCCGGTCCCTTGAAGACGGAAATGCTGATGAACTTCCTCGATAGCGAAGAAAAAAAACAAAGACGTCTCGTTCACGTCCCGATGGGAAGATTCGGCGAGGCGAAAGAGATGGCTAAAGCAGCACTCTATCTGGCATCCGAGGAATCTTCTTACATGACCGGATCAACTTTCCTTGTCGATGGAGGCATCACCAGTGCCTACGTGACTCCAGAATAGGATTCCGATGACGCTGGACCTCATCAATCCCTTCGATGGCTCACTGGTCTGCTCTCTCGAGTATGACTCCGCCTCAGATGTCGAGGATAAGTTGCATGCCTCCCATCAATGCCAGCAGAACTGGAAACAGGTGCCCATCGAACAGAGAATCTCCATCGTCGAGCAGGGTCTCGAGCGCTTTCGAGAGCGATCACAGGAGACTGCCAGAGAAGTCACCATCCAGATGGGGAAGCCGATCACCGAGGCCCGAAATGAGATGGCAACTCTCTTCGACCGGGCCAATTACATGCTCTCGATTGCGCAGGAATCCCTGGCTGCGGAAGTTCTTCCCGACAAGGAAGGCTTCCACCGTCGCATCGAACACGAACCTCTTGGGGTGGTTCTCGACCTCGCCGCGTGGAACTACCCGCTCATCATTCCCATCAATGTGGTCGTACCCGCCCTGGTGGCAGGAAACACCGTACTTCTCAAGCACAGTGCCCGAACACCGCTTTGCGGAATCGCCTTCCAGGAGGCGTTCGGAAATCTGGAGATCCCGGGGCTGCTCACGAATCTGATCCTCGGACAC
>JBBWWE010000391.1:0-11069 GCA_050256595.1 Planctomycetota bacterium | reverse complement strand
TACTATCCGCCGTATCTGATCCGTAACAGCGAGGAAGTGGCGCTGCCGGGCAACAACGGCGGCCGCCAGGGGCAAACCTATTCCCACTACCAGATCATCGAACAGGCACGCCAGTTCATCCGAGATAACGCCGATGGTCCGTTCTTCTGCTACCTGCCGATCACCCCACCTCATGGATTGTTTGATATTCCCGAACAGGATCCCGCCTGGCAGCAGTTCAAAGACCAACCGTGGCCGCGTGAGGCGCGCCGCTACGCCGCCATGGTCAGCATGGTCGATCGTCAGGTCGGAGAGATCATCGAACTGTTGAAGGAACTCGAACTCGATCAGAAGACTCTCGTCATCTTCTGTGGTGACAACGGCGGCCAGAATTACTTCCGTAGTAAAGAAAAACCTCGTGGCTTTCACGGACCCAACGTCAACCCACGCACATCGGTCGAGTTTCGCGGTCAGAAGGGCACTCTCTACGAGGGGGGTCTGCGGATTCCGATGATCGCCCACTGGCCCGGCAAGATCGCACCGGGGCAAGTCAGTGATCACCTGTGCTACTTCCCCGACATGATGCCAACGCTAACTGATCTGGCCGGGGTCGAGACTCCCGCCGACAGCGATGGCATCTCCATGACAAAGGAACTGTTCGGCAAATCCGCCGAGCAGCGCCAGCACGAATATCTGTACTGGGAACTGGGAGCCAAGAGAGCAGTCCGGATGCAAAACTGGAAAGCGACCCGCCCGTCACAGGGCAAGGCGTGGGAACTGTATGACCTGGCGACCGATCCGTCAGAAACCAAGGATCTGTCGAAGGAAAATCCAGAGATGCTGGCGAAGTTACAGCAGTTCGCCAAGGACGCTCATCAACCGGCGGTTCCGGGCACCTTCTCCGATCGAACCCTGCACGAGAGAGACCGCCAGGCGAAAAAAGGTTTCGCCGTCGAGAAAAAAGGCACCTGAACCGTCTCGATCAGACTCACACGCGGTAGCGTTTGCGTAGTTTGGCCTGGGGGATGCCTGTGCGTTCGCGATATTTTGTGACGGTGCGGCGGGCGATCTTGATGCCCTTGCTGATCAACCGCTTGGCCACTTGCGTGTCACTGAGGGGATAGTTGTTGTCCTCGGCATCGACGATGCCACGGATCGCCTCGCAGATGCTCTCGCGGCTCTCGAGGCCACCGTCTTCACGCGCAACTCCACCGGTGAACAGACGACGCAGTTCGATGACACCGTTGGGTGTCTGCATGTACTTGCCATTGCTGGAACGGCTCACCGTCGAGATGTGAACACCGGTGACATCGGCGATCTCCTGCATGGTGAGAGCATGGATGTAGGCCGGTCCATCGCGCAGGTAATCCTGCTGGCGATCGACGATCGCCTGGGCGATGTCGATCAGAGTACGACGGCGCTGATCGATGGCCTGGATCAGCCAGCGAGCGCTCTCGACGCGATTTCGGATGTACTCGGCGACCTCCTTCTTCACCTCAGGCTCCTTGAGGATCGCCGTACAGGTCGACGAGATGCGCAGATCGGGTAACTGATCACTGGAGAGGCGGGCCACGTAACGATCTCCCACCTCATCGATGGTGATCTCCGGCACAATCACCTGATGACTGGTGTCGATGAAACTCGATCCGGGCGCCGGGTCGAGTTGACGGATCACATCACACGCCTCCTGCACCTCTTCGAGAGAGATGGACAGTTTGGTGGCGATCCGGGGCAATGAGTTCCCCAGCAGGTCGTCGATGCATTCGGAGATGATGCGGTACTCGATGGTTTCGATGTCGCTACCGAGTTGCAACAGCAGACAATCGGCAAGATCGAGTGCGGCCACTCCCGGTGGATCGAGTCGACGCACGATTGCGAGCGACTCCTGAATCTGTTCGAGAGAAATCCCTGAACAAAGAGCCAGATCTTCGCAGTCATCGATGAACCAACCGCGCTCATCGAGATTGCCACAGACCAGTTCGCAAGCGCGACGCTGCTGCGAATCGAGATCGACCAGCAACAACTGGCGCAAGAGGAACGACTCGAGAGACTCGGGACGATCGGCGGTGTTCATCAGAGCTTCGTGCTTGGCATCGGATGCGGCAGAAGAACTGAGTTGACGGCGCTCTCCTATCATCGGCTTCTGCAGGCGGTCGACGATCTCCAGCAACCGGCTCGTTTCGCTGTCGGTGCTCTCCCCTGCCGAGTTCTGTTCGACCTCGGTCGGTTCGACCAGTTCGAGGGCGGGATTCTCGGTGAACTCCTTCTGGATGCGTACTTCGAGATCGGCAACACCCAGTTGAAGGATGTCCATCGACAGGATCAGTTGGGGTGCCAGGATCTGCTGTTGAGCCAGGCGAGTTGAAACTTGTAGGCGCACACGTCCCCCTCACGGACTCCCTGGGGAGTACCCGAGCGTGTTATGCGAGAGACGTGGTGTGGGATGGGAGCCTTTCGGCTCCCTCTCGCGGAACTCCGGGAACAAGCCCGGAAAAACTAAAATCGTTACCCGTCGACCAGAAGCCCCTTTGGGGATCCTGGCTGACGTGACTCCATCCCGGATCGTGACCACACAGGATCACGTTGGTTCGATCTTCATGCTGGAAAAGGGCTCTAGACGCTACAGCGGGTACGGCATTTGCAACCGACTGAAATCACGAAGAAAGCCCTCTCTTCACGAGGAAGAATACCCCGCCCATCGAGAAAGCGTCAAACTCACACGGTGGCAACTTCACGGATCAGGAAAATCTTGCCGTCCCCCATCCGGCCGGTACGGGCACCGGCAGCGATCGCTTCCATCGCTAACTTGGCAAATAGATCCTCGACGAGGATTTCCAGGCGGATCTTCGGCAAGAATTCCATACCCACATCATCACCGGAATAATCTTCCAGGTGCTCCTTCTGCATGCCGTATCCACGAACCTCCTGGACGTGGATGTGCTGCACCCACTGACGATCCCGCAACTGAGCAAGGGCATCCTTGAGGCGATAAGGCCTCAGAATCGCGACGATTCTCACCATTATGGCTGGTCATCCTCTCCAGTGATCACCGACCAGAGATCCTGCTCTTCGAGCAGTGTCTGAAGCCGTGCCGGGTAACCCTCGATCTGGAAGGCAACATCTCGATCGGATGCCTCTCGTGCCAACGCTACCAGACCCAGAGCGCCGGTCAAATCGATGGAAGTCACTCCGGCGAGGCGGACCTCGACACTGGAGCCGGCACAGATCGCCTCGTATCCCTCGTGAGCCAGTTGCTCGACCCGGTCGGCATCGAGGGTGCCACGGATCTCGAGGTATTGCCGATCTCCAACACCTCGACGTTCGATGACGAGATCGTCACTCATGATCCAGCTCCCTTCGAGCCACCACCAAGGTGATGTCATCGCTGGCTTCAGCATCACCAACATGCTGAGCCAGATCGCTAATCACCCCCTCGACCACCTCTTCCGGCGCTGCCTCGGTCAGGTTCTGGAGCACCTGCGCAAATCTCTCCAGGCCATATTCCACTCCGTCGTGATTCATCGCCTCGACGATACCATCGGTATAGAGGATCAAGGAATCCCCCGGTGCCAGATCGACGTGGCTCACCTCCAGCGATTGACTGAAGACCGGACCTGGATCCATCCCCAGCGAGATGCCGCTCGGCTGGAACTGCTCGACCCGGCCACTGCCCCGTAACAAAAGTGGTGGGTTGTGACCGGCACGGGCGATACGAACCTGACCACGTTCATCATCGAACTCGGCCCACGCAAGTGTTACGAACATCCCCTCGGTCATGTCACGGGACAAACTGGCGTTGACCTCCTCCAGGATGGAGGCGGCATCGGGCTGGGTGCGTGCCGCCATTCGCACCAGGGATCTCGTCATCGTCATCACAAGGCTACCGGCGAGTCCTTTTCCGGAGACATCAGCGACGACGATGCCAGCACGACCACCCGGTAACGCGATCACATCGTAGTAATCTCCGCCCACTTCCCGGGCCGGCTTGTAGTAACGAGCCATCTCGATTCCGGAGATCTCCGGCAAATGTTCGGGCAACAGGGCGTTCTGAATCCGCGTCGCGATGGACAGATCTCTCGCCACCGCCTGGGCGTGCAACTCCTGTTCGCGTGCCTCGGCGAGGAAACGGGTCATGCGGTTGAAGGATGAGGCGAGTGCCCCCAGTTCATCGGTGGTACTGACCGACGATTGATGCTGAAGATCGCCGCGGGCCACCAGGGTCATGTCTTCACGTAAGCGGCGGATGGGTCTGGTCAGCAGAAAACCCACGACCAGTACGAACGGAATCCCGAGCAGGATGACGCTCCACACCTGTACCTCGGTTTCGGCGGCCAGAGATTTCTCGAGTTGCTCGATGGCAAGAGCGCTGAGAAACAATTGCACGGAACCGGCGCCATCGGGCAGGTCATTTTCGAAGGACCGTACCGGAGACTGGGTCGAACCGTCGGACAGGGTTCCGGAACGAACACGAACTTTCGAACCCTCCAGGGCCGCCGATTCGATGTTCTTGCCGAGACGAATCCCGAGCCGACTTCCGCCGCGAGCATTGGCGATCAAGTTTCTGCCGGTTTGATCGAGTACCAGGATATCGAGCACCGAATGACGCCCGGGAGTTTCGATGAACTGTTGCAACTGTCCCGAAAGTTGTTCCTGGGCCAGCGCCTGATCAGCAACAGAAATTGCATCGTCTCGCCAGAACGGAGTGATCATCGAACTGACCAGAAGTACCAATTCGTTGCCATTGCTGTTGACTTGCCTGGCGGTCGATTGCAAGGCGAGGTTCTTCGATGTGGTTCCGACCCACAGGACAAAAGCAACCAGGATGAGTCCGGATACCGCTCCGTACTTCACTGCGATGGGAAAGATCTGTCGCGGAGGACGTTCCGCCGAACGTGTGGGGCGGGTTCGTGCTGGGCCACCACCTCGAGCCAAAACAACTCCTCTTCGTGACGAGGTCACCGATCCGCTTGCTGACTTCGCAGCGCGCGCCTAACTTGTATCGCTCGCGGGACGATAACACATTGTCGGTGACTGGATCGATCCCACCACCCTCAACTGGAGAATCGATGCAGGCGGACCCCCAGGAACGAAATCCCCGCACCATCTGGCTACTGGCCAGTTGCCGATTCTCGGAAGCGGCCGCGATCGGGATGCTGATCCCGACCCTGCCGCTATTTCTCGGCACTCTCACCTCACCTGCAGCAAATCAGGTGGGCGAATCACTGGCAACACGCTTCCCCTGGCTCGCCGAGATGCTGCCCGGGCTTGCCACGGCCAGTCAGGAAGCGAGAACCGCGTTTCTCTTCAGCATCACAGGTCTGGCGATGGCCTGCATCCAGATCTTCGCCGGGCGATTCTCCGATCGGTTCGACATCCGCAAACCACTGATCGTCGGCGGCATGGCGCTGGGAGCCTGTTGCTCGTTCTGCTTGCCGTTTCTCGATAGTTACTGGCAACTGGTGCTGCTACGGATCCTGCAGGGATCGTTTCTTGGACTCACCTTTCCCCCGATGATGGCGATCGTCGCTCGCAACGCACCGGAAGAATCGGGCGGAAAAGTGCTCGGCCTCTATTCCACCATCCGGCTGCTCGGCTTTGGCCTCGGTCCGGTGATCGGCGGATTGATCGGAGATGCCAGCGGATACGATCAGGTGTTTCTCGTCTCGGGAAGTCTATTGATGGTGAGCGTGTTACTCGTCTCAGCAAAAATCGACGACCCGAAGGAATTTAAAAGCATTGAAGAACGCGCGCGACCACTGCCTCCGATACAGCCGATCTTTCGTCTACTGGGTGCTGTGATCTTCGTGATGATGATGGGGATCAGCACGGTCATCTCGCTTTTCCCCTTCTACGAGAGAGAATTTGGTTCGACTCAGTCGGAACTGGGAACGATGTTCGCCATCTTCATCGCAACTCGATGTCTGTTCCAGTATCCGTGTGGATGGGCCGGTGATCGCTATGACAAGAAACGGATGCTTTTGCTGGGTCTGCTGCTGTTCATCCCGCTCGTGGTTCTACAGAGCGACGCGAAGGATCTATCCCAGTTGACGATGATCCGGATGGGACTGGGAGCGGTATCGGCGATGATGAGTACCGCCGTAGGCGGAATCTGTGCCGAGCGAAGTAGCCCAGGCAACCGTGCCCGGATGATGGGTATCAACACGCTCTGCTTCAGTCTCGGAACCGCAGTCGGCCCATCGCTGACCGGTTTCATCGATTCGCAGCAGATCGCTTTCATGATCCCCGCCGGTGCTGCACTGGTGCTGTTCGGTGCCCTGCTGATGCTACTTCCGTCCGATCGCCAGGCCCGCAGCCGTTAGAAATTCGCCAGCAGTGGAGCTCCCAGATAGAGAAGGACAGCAGCCCCCGCACCCGCTGCGATGTCATCCAGCAGCACTCCCCAACCCTCGGGTAGGGTTTCCAGCCGTCGGATTCCCAGCGGCTTCAGAACATCGAGCAGTCGAAATAACCCGAACGCAACGATCCAGGGCACCAGGCTGGAGGGTTGGAACGACGCGGACATGAACGGGATGACGCTCAACGCCACGTACTGCCCCGCGACCTCATCGATCACCACCGCACCGGGATCCTTGCTTCCGAAGATCGATTCGATGTGGCGACCACTGACGATACACGCCACCGAAGCGATGCATGCCAGGAGCGGAAACAAATAGAGGCGGTAAGAATCCGGGCAGTAACTCCACGCCCCAAATCCCACCAGCAATGCTGCAAGACTGCCCGCTGTTCCTGGAGCCCAGGGCGAATACCCGGCACCGAGGAAGGTCAGGATCATCCGATGAACCGTACCGGCACTCTTCAAGCGGAGATCCGCCTCTCTCGTTCGGTTCGAATGGCAAAGAGCAGATAATCGACCGCAGACCAGATGGTGGTCACCAGGGTTCCCCAGAACAGAATCACCGTGACAATTTCCAGCGCCGGATAAAACACCGGGCCGATGTCTGCCTCACCATTGGCCTCCAGCAGCATCGCGGCCGGAATCAACATCGATTGCAGAACCATCTTCAATTTGCCACCGGCGCGCGCGCCGAATGCCACTCCCTGGCTCTCCATGTATGACCGGATGCCACTGACGAGGAACTCTCGAGCCACGATGATGACAACAAACCAGGGCCGAATCAGATCAGGTGCGAGATAAACCAGATAGATGAGGGTGCCGCAGATCACGATCTTGTCGACGAAGGTATCGGCGAGTCGCCCGAACGCTGTCACCATCTTCCAACGACGCGCCAGATATCCATCGATGAAATCCGTCGCTACACACAGAATGAAGGCAACTGTTGCGATGTTGAGCGCGAGATGGCGATCATTGATGATCCCCCACCCGGAGATTTCCAGGGTCAGCATGGCAAACAGAAGCAGGGCGATCGCAAGCCGTCCTAGCGTGATGAGATTGGGCAGGTTACGCCAGTCTCTCCCCCTCAGCGGTAATTCCGGGGTCACGCTGTCTCCCTTCGCCATTCTCGATCGGTTCTGCGACCAGGTCGTAATCGTCCGTCTGGGTGATCCTGCAACGAACCATCTCGCCGATCTGGCCCGACCCCGCCGGGACTCTGATGGAAGAGTCTATCTCCGGCGCTTCGGCATAGGAACGACCGATCAGAGAGCCTGTTTGATCGCAAACCGCATCGATCAATACATCCACGTCGCTTCCCACACGAGCCTGATTCCACGCGAAAGCAACCTTTTGCTGCGCCAGCATCAACTCCTCGACTCGCCGTGCTTGTTCCTGCTCGGGAACCCGATCGGATAGTTTTTCCGCTGGAGTTCCTTCCTCTGGTGACCAGGGGAAAACTCCAACTCGCTCGAGAGAATTCTCCTCAACAAAACCGACCAGTTTCTCGAACTGCTCTCTCGTCTCACCCGGGAAACCGACGATGAAGGTGGTGCGCAAAACCAGTGATGGAATCCGCTCACGCATCCTGTGAAAAAGTTCTCTTGTTCCTTCTTCTCCGAGACGGCGTCCCATTCTCTTCAACATGGTGTCGTCGATGTGCTGGATCGGCATGTCGATGTAAGGGATTACTCGATCAAGACGAGCGACCGCATCGATCATCGCATCAGAAAACTTGTAAGGATAAGTGTAGAGCAATCGAATCCAGTCGATCCCCTCGACTTCATTCAGGCTTTCCATGATGTCCGGCAACAGATATTCGCCGTCGATGTCGAGTCCGTACGAGGTGAGATCCTGACTGATCAGGTTGATCTCCCGCGTGCCGTTAGCGACCAGTTCGCGAGCTTCCTCGATGATGAAATCAGGAGACTTGGAACGAAAACGCCCACGGAAAGACGGAATCGAACAGAAGGTGCAGGGATTATCACAGCCCTCGCTGATCTTCAGGTAAGCAGTGTGTCGAGGAGTCAGCCGAAGCCGTGAGTCCTCGGACCAGGCCGGGTGATTGGCATCCCCGACATGCACCCTGCGAGCATCTCGGACTTCCTCCATCAGGCCGCCGAGGATCTCCCCCATGCGCGGATACTCCGACATCCCGACGATGGCATCGATCTCGGGGATTTCGCTGGCGAGTTCCTCGGGATAGCGCTGCCCCAGACAACCGGCCACAACCACCCGCTTGGCCGGATCAGAGTCCTTGAGCCGGACCAGTTCGAGGATCGCATCGATGGACTCCTGTTTGGCGCTCTCGATGAATCCACAGGTGTTCACCATCAGGATGTCTGCATCCTCTGGACGCTGAGAAATCACGAAACCCTCGGCACCCACTCGTCCGAGAATTACTTCGGAGTCGACCAGGTTCTTGGGGCACCCCAGGCTGACGAGGTGGATGGCGACAGGATTCAATGAGTCCAACGTATCCTTTCATGGCCGAAATCGAATCGGTCACTGGATCATATCAATCGGACGAATTTTTTCACCTCCCTTGGCAGAGAACCATAGAACCAGAGATAGACGCAAGTAGGCCAGGATGTTGGTATGTTCGTGGAGGAAACGCCGATGCCCGTAGATGGAAACATCGAGGAGTTGACCCAGTTGGCGTTGTCTTGCATCCACAAGGAACACCCCTGCTATCTCGGTCTCGTCCTGCGCTCAGATGACGATCTCAAGTTGCCACGTCAACTCACCCCCGTATTTCGAGGTGCATTCGACTGGCATTCGGCAGTTCACTGCCACTGGACTCTGGTACGCGCCCTGAGGACGGGTGTTGAAGAAGAGACCGCAGATCGATGTCATGAGGTGCTGAACTCATCCTTGAACGAACAAGATCTCGAACAGGAAGTCCGTTTTGTCGATGAGCATCCCGGATTTGAAATCCCATACGGGCGCGCCTGGTTGCTACAACTTTGCACCGAGTTGAAGGAAACCAGCAATCCACTGGCAGAAAATATGACCCAGCTCGAGACTCGTGCTCGTAGAGACCTGCTCAGCTGGTGTGCTCGCCTGATTCACCCGGTTCGATCCGGTCAGCACGATCAGTCGATGTTCTCGCTCGGCTTGTTCCACGACTGGGCCGTGTCAAACGAGGACCAGGAGTGTATCGAAACTGTAAATTCCATCGCTCAGCGTCATCACGAAGAGGACCGAGATCTACCAGCGCATTTCGAGCCATCGAACCACGACTTTCTCTCTCCATCGCTGGCCACGGTGGATCTGATGCGGCGGATTCTGAATCGAGACGAGTTCGAATCCTGGATCGCAACTGCTCACCCGGAACTGCTTGGTGGAAACTGGCCAACAAAGATCGTGCAGTGTCCGGATCCTTCGGATGGAAAGTTGTCTCATCTCGATGGTCTCAACCTGTCTCGATCCTGGATGCTCGATGCGATTGCATCAGCACTGACAGAATCTTCACCCGACATGATGGAACTGGTTGAGAAGCATCGGGTGGCAGGACTCGCGGGGGTACACCCGGAACATTACTCGGGATCCCACTGGCTCGCTTCGTTCGCGATGTACCTGGTCACTCGGCGATGGGAAATTACCAGGTCCGACTAGGCCTCGGCTTGCATCTCTTCCCATTCTTCGAGTGTCAGTTTGACCTCCCTGGCTTTCGAGCCCTTGAAGGCTCCCACGATCCCCTGCTCGGTCATGGCATCCATCAGGCGTGAAGCTCGGGTATAGCCGATTCCCAGTCTCCGTTGCAGCAAGGTGGTCGAACCACGCCCCGTTTCCAGGATGACGCGAATCGCCTCGTCGAATAGTTCGTCTTCCACAACTCCGGCACCACCCCCGCCCTCGGGACGCCCCTCGATGAAGGTGTCGATCTCCTGGGAAAACTGAGGTTTGGACTCCTTGCGAAGATGCTTCATCACTTTCTTCAACTCCTTGTCGGAGATGAAGGTGCACTGAGCCCGGATCAGATCGGATGAATCGGGTGGAAGATAAAGGAAATCGCCCATGCCCAGCAATTTCTCACCACCGACACGATCGAGAATGGTTCGAGAGTCGATGCGACTCGCCACCTTGAAACAGATCCTCGCGGGCAAATTCGCCTTGATCAGGCCAGTGACGACATCTACCGACGGTCGCTGTGTTGCAAGGATCACATGGATCCCAACCGCACGAGACTTCTGTGCCAATCGGATGACGCTGGTTTCCACATCCTTGGCACTCGACATCATCAAATCTGCCAACTCGTCGATGACGATGACAAGATTGGGCAAGCGTTCTGGTAACTGGTCGGCTTCCTCGTGGCTGAGCTTCTTGGCAACCTTGTCGTAACGCTCCTGTGGATCCTGCTCGTTGTACTCCGGGAGGTTACGGACCCCCGCTTTCGAGAAAAGTTCGTATCTCTGGTCCATCTTTCGGACCAACCACTCCAACGCAGCGGGCGCCTTCTTCATGTCCGTGATCACCGGAGTGAGAAGGTGCGGGATATCCTCGAAGGCTGAAAGTTCGACCATCTTCGGATCGACCAGAATCAACTTCAGTTCGTCAGGCGATCTCGTCATCAACAACGATGTGATGATCGCATTGATGCAGACCGATTTTCCCGATCCTGTAGACCCTGCGATGAGCAGGTGAGGCAATCGCGCCAGATCCTCGACGATGGGTTCGCCGGCAGCATCTTTTCCAAGCAGAAGCGGAATCCGCGGTTCCGAATCATGGAAAACAC
>JBBWWE010000390.1:0-1536 GCA_050256595.1 Planctomycetota bacterium | reverse complement strand
GGTGTATTACTCCATATGGGAGACCACGCTCATCTCGGCCTCGACTATCGTTCTGTCGACAACGGTGACGACCTCGGCTCATTAAGCAAGAGGACGGACATTCTCACCATCATGGCGGGCGTTAACTGGTAGAACTGTGCTTGTGATCAGATCCTGGAGTCACCAGGGCCTTTCATCGCCTGGGGTCGCAATGCGGCATCAGGCGATGATTTCATTCACCACGCGCCCTGAAACATCCGTCAGCCGGAAATCCCGGCCGGCATGACGAAACGTCAGTCGTTCGTGATCGATCCCCAGCAGGTGCAATAGCGTCGCATGCAGATCGTGGACGTGTACCTTGTCGACAACGGCGTGATATCCGTAGTCATCCGTCTCACCATAGGACATCCCACCGCGGATTCCTCCGCCGGCCATCCACATGGTGAATCCATGAGGGTTGTGATCGCGGCCATTCTTGTCCTGAGCAGTCGGGGTACGACCAAACTCCCCTCCCCACAGCACCAACGTGTCCTCCAGTAATCCGCGCGACTTGAGATCCTTCAGCAAGCCCGCGATGGGCTTGTCAACTTCGAGTGCATTCTTGGAGTGGCCACCCTTTAGATTGCTGTGCTGATCCCACTTGTAGGAATGAGTGCACTGGATGAATCGTACATCGGCTTCGGCAAAACGCCTCGCCATGAGGCACTGCCTGCCAAAGTTGTCGGTCACGGGCTCATCGATTCCATACAGTTCTTTTGTCGCTTCCGTCTCACCGGAAAAGTCCATCACCTGAGGCGCTTCCGTCTGCATCTGGAAAGCCATCTCGAACGATCTGATTCTGGCTTCCAGTGCATCGTCGGTAGATCGATCACCGAGATGCTCCAGGTTGATATCCTCGAGCAAATCGAGCTGCAGTTTCTGGATCCCGGCTTGCCAGTGGTTGTTATCGAGATGATGGATCGTGGCATCCTTGGTCTTCATACCTGCGTGACCGATCGGCGTTCCTTGATATCTCGCCGGCAAGAAGGCGCTCGACCAGTTATTGACACCGCCATGTCCCAGAGTCGGGCAGATGGTGATGAATCCGGGAAGATTCGAGTTCTCTTCTCCCAATCCGTAGAGCATCCAGGACCCCATGCTCGGGCGAACAAAGGTGTCGCTTCCGGTGTGCAGGGCCAGAAGCGCACCGCCGTGAGCATCGTTGGTTCCGTGCAGGCTCTTGACGAAGCAGATGTCATCGACTTGTCCGGCAACATGCGGAAACAACTCGCTGACCCACTGGCCAGATTCGCCATGCTGGCGAAATTCCCATGGAGACCGCATCACTCCGCCATACTGGTTCGGCGACGCGAAGGTGACCCTCGGTAGCGGATAAGGCAGCGGTTTCCCATCATCCTGGATCAAGCGAGGCTTGTAGTCGAAGGTGTCTACCTGCGATGGCCCACCGTGCATGAAGAGGAAAATGATACGCTTGGCATGCGGGGCGAAGTGGGGTTCCCCGGGGATTCCGGCAAAAGCGGGAACCCTGCCGATGAGACCATCGAGGGCCAAAGCACC
>JBBWWE010000389.1:0-3969 GCA_050256595.1 Planctomycetota bacterium | reverse complement strand
TGCCGGGGAGGCAGGGTCTGATGGGGGTACCGATACCTCGGAGGGCGAGACCTCCTCAGACGAGGAACCTGACGAAGAACCGGGCGAGGAGGAGGAACTGATTAAGACTCAGGATGAAGTAGCCTAGGCTGCGGGTCTGCTAGTAGTCGGGCCTAAGATCTTTCAGAGCTTAAGAATCCTGACTTTTACGAACAACTAAATGGACAGTCAGTCCGGCTCGTGGAAGGCCTGGCTGATGTTGCGGGTGATCGGGTAGGTGAAATAAGTCACCAGGCGGCGCTTCCCGACCAGCAGGTCGGCACTCGCCAGCATCCCCGGCGTGAGATCGATCCCATCGGGCAGTTCGTTCAAAGCGGCATCGAGAATCTTCACCCGACCCCGATACCAGGCACCCGGCTCACCGGCGAGAGACTCGGCGAGCGTGTCATCTGAGATGAACACCAGTTCGCCCTTGAGGTCGCCGTACTGCTGGAACGGAAGCGCATCCAGCTTGATCGAGACCGACGCGAGCAGCTTCAGGTCGCTGACGTCCTTGGGGTCGATGTCGATCTCGAGCTCCAGCGGCACGTTGGTTCTAACCAGAGTAAACAACGTCTCTCCCTCCTTTACGATTGAACCAGCCGTTACCTTGGGCAGATCGAGCACGATGCCATCGACCGGCGAGCGCACGTTGAGGTTGGATACCTGCCGGTCCAGCTTAACTCGCTGCTCGCTGAGCTCCGCTTTGGTTTCCTGGTTCTGGCCGAGTTCTTTTGCCAGGGTTGATGCCCATTGGGCGTGGAAAGCCTGTCGATCGGCGTTGGTCGATATTTTCTGGACCTGCAGGTTGTCGATCGAATTCTTGGCATTGCCGTGCTCACGCAGCGCCACGAGACTGGCATCCCGTGACTGTAGGTAAGTCATTTGTGATCCAACTTTACTGTCGTACATTTTCTTGTGAGCAGCTTCGATCTGCTGCTTAACCTGCAGCTGGGCACTTGCGATCTCAACGGTGTTACGAGCCGTGACGATTTCCTGATCTAAGCTCTTAATCTGCGATTCAAAAGAAGTCACGCGCGAGCGGTATTCATCCAGTCGCTTGGACAGGATATTGTGATTAATCTCATTTAATCCCGAGGAGACCGGAATTTTCCCACCGGAAACCATCAGCTCCTGTTCCAGTGTCATGCGCCGGATGCGTTGGTCGTTGGCGGTCAGTTTTTCTACGACCACTGTGAGATCGGCTGTTGCGAACGTGCCATCCAGTCGTACAACCGTTTGGCCCTTTGCCACCGACTGGCCGCGCTCGACATACAGTTGTTCTATTACTGCACTCGAGGTTGCCTGTACCTCGACATTCGGTACTTTTGTGCTCAACTTGCCGCGTGACGACACCGTGGTAGCAACGGAGGTTACGGATAAAAAGATAATACCGATGATCACAAAGACCATCAGCGACATCCAGGTGATCCAGATCGGTCTTGACGGTTTGCGGTCGTAGATCGCATCGGTATCTTCGATCACTTCGGTGATCGGTTGCCGGTCATCGGGCGCAGGTGTAATTTTTGCCGCGCTGTCTGCGCTTGCCGCTACCCTGTCATCAGCGTGTCCTAATTTCACGTTGCTCGAACGTACGTAGCCTGCTAACTGGCCCATGAGCTTCAAAGCGGTTTTTGGATGGTCGGCGATGTAGGTGAGAAATGCCTCGTGATCGATCTCAGTCACGACCACATCGGTGGCCGCGTACGCACTTGCGCTGCGCACACCCCGGTCAATAACGGCCATTTCACCAAAGAGGGCGTTGTGCTCTACTGTGTGTAGGACGAGAGGTCCGGTCGGACTCGTCTTGACGATCTCGACGGTGCCTTCATTCAGTACATAAGCGTAGCCACCGCTTTCCCCTTCCCGGAAGATGTGCTCGCCCCGCGGATATTTACGCTGGGTGCTCATGCGGCGGTTCCTCCGGCCACCTCCATCAGCTTTTCCTCGATTTCCCAAAGACGGGCGTAGGTGGGGCAGTGGGCAAGTAATTCCTCATGGCGGCCATCACCAACCAGGTTGCCATCGTCGAGAACGATGATCTGCTCGAAGTCGGTGATCGTCGCCACGTCCTGGGTCACAAGAACGATACCCCGATGATTGGCCATTGCTGCCAGGTTGTTGATCACCTTCAGCCGCAGTTCCTTGCCGATCGGGGACAGTGCGTCGTCGAGCAACAGCACGGCCGGATCACCGGCGAGGGCCCGCGCCAGTGCCAGCAACTGGCGATAGGTGCTGGAGAGACTCGAGGCCTTGGCATCGATGGTTGCCACCAGGCCATCTGGAATGGACGGCAGAACATCGGCGAACGCGGACAATGTCATCGCTTCTTCGATTTCCCGCTCGCTGAGATTGGCGCGTGCCCGCCGCAGGTTGTCCTCTATGGTACCGCTGAAGAACTGAGGACTGTCCGTAACCAGCGACACCTGCTTGCGATAGTGCTCCAGGTCAAGATTGATCAGAGGCGAGCCGTCTACCTGGACCGCGCCGCCGGTTGCTCCGAGATTGCCCTGGAGGATTCGCAGCAGGGTGGACTTGCCGGCTCCAGCAGGGCCGATCACCGCAACTCGCTGCCTCGGCTGGATCGTGAGCGTTACGGCGTGCAACGCCCGAACGCTTTCGCCAAAATTCATTGCGACACCGTTCAGTTCGTAGTGTCCCCGAATTCTCCGTGGGGTACCGGAGCCACGCCGTTCCGGTGTGCCCTGCCAAACCTGGGTGATCTGCTGCATCACTGTGCGCATCTGTTCAAATTCAGCAATCACTGCGATCGCCTGGGTAATCGGGCGTACCACGCGCGCACCGAGCATGTTCACGGCAATAATGGAACCTGCCGAGAGCATCCCTGCAAAAAACAGCCAGATGCCCGTCACAACGATGGCAACTGTCATCACCTGTTGCAGCAGGGCAGCGACATGAGTCGAGGCCGAAGACACCTGTTCCCGCTGGTCCTGGGCACGGATGGCCATTGCTGCGGTGCGTCGCCAGGCCCGCCGCTGTGTTGGTTCCTGGGACAAAGTCTTGACTGTATCGATGCCGCTGATCGTCTCCCGCAGGACCCGGCCCCGGTCTGCACGGATCTGACCCGAGTCCTTGACCCGTTTCTTTTCGATGATCTTGAGCGACAGTGAGACAAGGCCGCTCGCC
Source organism: Planctomycetota bacterium (assembly GCA_050256595.1). Classification (GTDB taxonomy): domain Bacteria; phylum Planctomycetota; class UBA8108; order UBA1146; family UBA1146; genus UBA1146. The sequence goes on along the minus strand of JBBWWE010000389.1, from coordinate 804 downwards.
ACCGCAAACGCCAGGACGATCGACCCCAGAATCCAGCTGTAGGCGAACAGGATCGGCAGGAACACGAGCAGTGCCGTCAGGTCGAAGAAGCGTCCGAGCACCTGCTGTGATAAAAATCCGCGCACGGTCCCGGCACCCATTGCTGCGCTCTCAAAGTCACTGCCGCTGTGCTGGAACCCTGAGATCGGCAGATCGAGGATCTTGTCGAAGATATCCCCCGACAACCGCGCTTCAATCGCGTCGGAAATATGACGGATCAGGTAGTCGCGCACATAACCGAAGATACTGTTGAACACGAGTGCCAACAGCACGCCTACGGCCAGCACAGTGAGGGTCGACGTCGCCTTGTAACCGACCACCTTGTCCAGTGCGACCTGGATAAAGATGATCGGTACAAAAGTGAGGCCATGCAGCAACAACGAGATCACCAATATGGACAGCAGAACCCACTTGAAATGCATGAGTTCGGCTACAAACCACGAGAACCCGAAGTCACGATCCTTGGCTTCCTGTCCGGAGTCCCGAGTGACCAGGACCAGGCGCTGCGACCAATCTCGCAGGAATGCATGCACTTCCAGCTTCTGCGGTGTCGGGTCTGGGTCAGTAGGATCTACCGCGAGGATTGTTGGCGATGTTCCGCCCCCCCCTTTCTGGTACCCGGCCAGTACCAGGGTGGTGCCGTCGCGCATCAAGGCGACGCTGGGAAACAGGTACGAGCGGTTTTCCAGGTCTGAACCCTTGGCGCGGCGAAATCGAATCGAGACACCAGCTCTAGAGAAGTACTCTTTGAGCTGGCGTTCATCC
>JBBWWE010000388.1:0-8557 GCA_050256595.1 Planctomycetota bacterium | reverse complement strand
AAACGGTTGATCCAGTTGCCGGTCTTTCGTGAGATGTAGCCGGGAAGGGGATCTGCCATGGTTGCCATCGTCCTGGGCGTGATGCTGCTATTGACCACCACGACCGGATCTGCAGAACTCCCTGGCAAGGAAGATGCGGTCCGCGCACCTCAAGCTCCCCAACAGGTCTGGTACACATTCGACAACGGACTAGAAATTGCACTGGTTCCCATCGTCTCGCTCCTTCCTCCTTCCCGGCAAAAGGTCGCGGTCGTCACTTTCTGGGAAGCCGGAGCGCACAACGATCCCGCAGGAAGTGCCGGTCGTTCAAAACTCGCAGCTCACTTGATCCCTCTTTGCAATGCCGGAAATCGATCCGATCTCGGCTACCAGCAATGGCAAGAGATACACGGAGGGCGAGCAGAGGTTCGTTTCGGAAGTCGTCACACATGGATCGTCGAACCGGTTTCGCCAAACAAATTACTAAACACCATCGATGTACTCGCTGATCGATTCGGAAAACTCAAAGTTACCGAAAACAACATGACGGCGAGTCGCCAGTGGCTCGAATCGCAGATACGCACAGGAAGGCAAGGTGATCTCGATCGACTGATGAGCAAGTTGCTCGATCGGCTCGATCCTCTGCAATCAGGTCCGCGGGACCGAGTTGATCTGGACAACCTGTCTGTCGATCAAATGCAACTCTTCATCGATCATGCATTCACACCGAGAAACACGCGAATCGTCATCGTCGGTCCCTTTGATCCAAGACCCCTTCTACAAGCAGTAGAAAAGAAACTGTCCATCTTGTCGGGCGGAGAAGTTCTGACGAAACCTCCCGTGGCGATTCCGGTGCCAGGAGCAGTGAAGACCTTCACTGCGCTGGATCCAGACCATGGATTGGTAGCCCGTGGCTGGCGACTTCCGACTCTTGGCACCATCGAGGCTCTACCCCTGGGACTTTTCGTCCCCAGAGCAAGGCGAGCGTTGCAGCAAGGACACGGCAGTTGCAGCTGGGATCCATTTACAGAACCGGGAGTGCTCTTCGTACATCAAGAAGTCTTCGGCAATGAGGACTTCCAACCCAGGAGCCTCGATGACGCGCTAGCTCGTCTCGATGCATCCATCCACTTCGCTGTTACGGCACCGGTCGAAGGAGGTGACTATGAAGGAGCAAGAAAGTCGATCGGTATTCGACTCGGTGCATACCGGGTTCATGAAGAAGTCTCGATGGTAGATCCACTTCCTGTTGCCGAGGTAACTCTCTTGAGAAAAATCTACAAGATGGAGGAAGCCGAGTTGCAGAACAACTTTGGCAAAAATGCGTTGCGTCAGTTGCAACGTTTCCATGAAAAGTATCTTGTTCAGGAAAAGACTGTCTCCGGCACCATTGTCCCTCCCGGCATCAAGGCGCGAAAGAATCCTGGTGATGCGAGGCAGCGCTAGAGTCGAGAATTCCGGATGCTCTCGCCAGAATCCGCACCGGATGTTGCGCTCTTTTGGATCCCAGTAAACCTTCCCAGCGAAGCAAACAACCAGGATTACCGCTGACGATGCCATCGGCACCGGAGTTTTCGAATCGCCCGAGAGCGGCGTTGCCGATGTGGCGCGAGAGTTTCCGACGACGAAGCAGATACAAACCGGCCGCACCACAGCAATGATCCTGTCCAGGCAGTTCGACCCGCTCCTCGAGACAGGACTCGAGGATGGAAAGCCCCGTACTGGAATCGAGATCTGAATGCTGTTGATGACAGGGAACCGAGATGGCCCAGCGACCTGGTACTGGGGTCTCCGGTACGAAACCGCCCTCTTGTGCCAGCAGCGTCACCGTATCCGTGACGGGAGGCGATTCTGAACCTCGCTGGGCCAGCAGATGGGCGCCGCAACCTGCAGAATCGATCACCACGTGATCGACATCATCGGTAACCAGATCCTGCCATCGTTCTTCAGCGTGTTGTTGTCCATCTTTGATGAGTCCGGCGTGATGATGGAGAGCACCACAACAACCTGCCTGAGGCACCACAACTCGCCAACCGGCCCGGACCAGTAATGCGGCCGAAAGATGGGTTTCCTCCCTGAACAGGCGATCCGCCACGCATCCTCTCAGAATGCTAACCGTGCCCCTGGGGTTTGTCGAAGGCTCCAGCAGTTGTGGTATCTGCGGGTGAGAACGCAATCTTTGTCTGGATGGGAGATCCTTGTTACCAGGAAATAATCGTAATACAGGTGCCATGAGTCGCAAGAAATCGAAACCTGCATCGATTCTTTTCGGATGAGAGATGACCTTATCAAGAAGCCAGGATTCGAATCTGGTAGCGAGATTTGCTCGTGATTCGCGCGATTGTTCGCGGTAATGCGCCATCAAGTGCTCCATCGAAATTCCTGATGGACAGGCGCTCTCGCAAGCTCGGCAAACCAGACAACTCTCAAGGCCATCGTGTATCGCATCGCTGACGGCTGAGCGTCCTTCCATGACGCCACGCAATGCAGCAATTCGACCTCTCGGAGATTCCGCTTCGCGACCGGTGGCGTGGTAGGTCGGACACTCGGGCAAACAGAGTCCGCAATGGACACAATCCTTTAAAGCAGGAATCGTCTTCGCATCGATCTTCAACATCGATCACCCACCCACGTCAGCATCGCTTGCGGATCCCATTCACTCCGCAGGCGGCGTGTTAACTCATCACAAGGTGAGGGCTGAACCAGTGGGATCTGGTAGTTTTTCTCGGCAATCGCATCCTCGGCACAAACACTCCCACCCCACTTCACGACCCGGGAGATAAAACGATCCAGTTCAGGTCCTGGAACCAACTCCTCAAGAAGTCCGAATCCTGCCGAGGGGAAAATCGCCCTCCATCTACCTGGAATCGTATCTGGCATCTCTCGCCAGCAAGACCAGGGCAACCTCACCCGTAAAGCTTGACCCACACGAGCTCGATCCTGGCGGTGTAGTTCCACAACATCTTCACGACTGACTCCGGTCGTTTCGGCAGAAGGCAAGATTTCCTGGATCAGTTGCTGTGATTCTTCGACGCTCACCTGGGTTCCACACAAGATCACCTGTATTCGAGACTCCTGCGGTTCAACGGCCAGCAGATAGGGTTCGATGGGCAAACACCGGATCGAATCGAGAACTTTCCAGTAGGTGGTCGCGTCTTCGATACTACTTTCGATTCGTGACCAGTTCGAAGCCTCTCGTTCAAGTCGCAGGTGCAAACGGGTCACCACACCGAGAGCTCCCATCGCTCCGCCGAGCAAGCGGACGAGATCGTACCCGGTTACATTCTTCACCACTCTTCCTCCGGAAAGAAGAGAAGCACCGTCGCCGCGCATTCCCTCGATTCCGAGTACGTGATCACGAAACCTACCCGTGAACGGATCGCACGGACTCTCGCGTGGATCGGAAAATACTCCCCCGAACGTTCCCGCTTCATCGGGTTGGAGACCACAGGGAACCAGCTGATGTTCCCGCGTGATTTTCGTCAACTGCGAAACCAGAGTCGCCGCCCCAACGGTGACAACCATCTCGGCGGAATCAAACTCCTCGATCGAATCCGGGATTCTGACGCGACATCGATGGGCTCTCTCCGGCATGAGAAGATGACGACTTCCGCTACCGATGATCCCATTGCCATCGCCATCGGGTTGTTCGAGTTCGGGAACCGCTCGATCACCCACCGCTCTCCCTCCCATCCCCAGGACACCTGAAGAACTGACTTACGAGACTAACCCCGCATGAATACTCGGCAAAGATGGGGCGATCTTGTTAGCCTGAAATATGTAACCTCCGTAAAATTGAGGATATAGAGCGAATCCAACAATTCGACCGCTGGTTGTCTCAGCCCCCTCGTTCCCCTAAGATGGAGAAGTCATCGGCTCTAGAGCCGGGAACCGTATTTTCTCCTTCGGGAGAGGGTCTGGTTCTCGATGTGGCGACAGTTTCGATGATGGGCTTTTGGGTTTAATTCCGTTGAATTTGGTTCCGTCGATGAGATGGATCCCTTCGAGACACGGTCTTCATGATCGGGTTTCGGGACGGGACGGGCTGCGTCGACGTCTTTGGATATTTTAGAAGGTTGCACCCTAAATCTCCCGAAAGGAGATTCATGATGAGGAAGCGTGATCAAGTTGCCCTGCAGGCTTTTAGCCTGTTTGTGGCGTTACTCTTTACCACGGGACTGCAGGCACAACTGCTCGATGCCGATGACTTCGAAAGTTATGCCGTGGGATCCACCATCGCAGGTCAGGGATCCTGGCAAACATGGGATAGTGCCCCAGGAGTAGATTCCACAGTGGAAAATACTTTCCTGAACACCACGGGTGCCTCGACCGGCGCCAATAACAATGTTCTGGAACTGACCCCGAACGACGATATCGTTCGCACCTTTGGTGGATTGACCAGTGGTGGCTTTTCTTTCACATCGTGGACACATGTCCCATCCGGACAAGCTGGAGATTACTACTTCATCTTGTTGAACACCTATGATGGTAGTGGTTCTGGATACAACTGGTCCGGTCAGATGCACATGTCTGATGCCACAGGACAGGTAAACTCCGATAACGTAGCTGGAGGAGTCGGTACCTATGGCATCACACCCCTCGTCTACGACCAATGGATAGAAGTTCGAGTCGATGTCGACCTCGATAATCAAGCACCCGGAGGCACCGGGATTGGTACCGTCCAGGCCTATTACAATAATGTGCAAATCATCACCAATGGTGAATGGACCATTAACGGCATTCAGGCGATGCAATGCCTTGACCTCTACAACACCGGTAACCCTGGCATCTTCTATTACGACGATGTCGAGATCAATTGCACCTCGAATTGCACTTGCCTTCCTTTCGATGTCTTTACCTGTGATATCGACTGTCTCACCAACGATGTCGCCCTGAACTGGACCAGTTTCCTCAGTATTCCTGGGGGTTACGCCAATGGCATCACGGTAATGAGAAACGGCGCTGTCATTGCCACCCTCGCTGGAGATGCTGACACGTACACCGATGTGGCCGCTCCTCTGGGGCTATTGCAATACGAACTGATCGGCGACTGTGGCGGTGGCGAAACAACCAGTGCTGCCGCAGAAGTTGCATGCACTGGCGCTTGCCCACCAGTCGGGACAGCAGGAGACGAGTGCTGTGACGCACAACCGGCCATCTCGGGAATCAACGCTTTCGATACCACAGGCTGCACCGATAGTCCGGATCCGGTCAATGGACTTCAGTGTCCGGGCACCTTCCTGGGTATTTTCAACCAGGACATCTGGTTCACCTACACAGCGACGACCTCTTCGTTCCTGCACGTTTCTACCTGCAACACCTACGATACAGACATCGCAGTCTACGAAGCAGGGGTCAACTGTGGCACCAAGACCCAGGTTGCCTGTAACGGCGATGATGTTGGCGGACCTTGTGGGGTCTCTTCAGACCTCATCTTCGCCTGTACCGCTGGTACAGAGTATGTCATCCGCGTGGGCGGCTGGTCTGCAACCAATGCGGGACCGGGCAATCTGATTGTCGAAGAACTGTGCGACTTTGGACTCACCGGCCTGATTGGCGTCGTCGATTGTTCTACTGGCGATGTGGCTCTTGGCTGGAATCCTGCTAGCTTCACTGACTTCGACATCCTCCGTGATGGCGTTGCCATCGCAACAGGACTACCTTTTGGTAGCACCAGTTACGACGATATAGGTGTGCCTCCCGGCCCACATACATATGGTGTCGTCGGAAACTGTGCTGCTCAGGGAACATCGGTCAACACCGAGGTCTCCGTGAACGTGCAGGGTGCTGGAGGATTCGGTGACCTGATCGTGGTCGGTGAAGCGCCATCCGGTATTGATAGTTCTTTGGCACTACAAACCGCCATGACCAACGCTGGCATGTTCTTCGATGTCCTCCCCGGTGGGCCTGGCGATATCCCGTGTCTCACGGATGCCTCTCTCGAGCGTATCTGGTACCTGGCTGGCACCTACCCGAGCGCCCGCGCTCTCAATGTCGGGGACGGCGTTGCTCTGGTTACTGCACAAGCAGCAGGTAAGCACATCTATGTCGAGGGTGGCGACATCTGGGGATTTGATGCAGCAACGGCCTTCAACGATATTGATGGTATCGCCGATGGCACGGTCGACGGTGACGACACCTTCCTGATCATGGATGGTCTCGATACCACACTCGGTCTCGACATGTCTGATCTGATTGATATTGCCTACAACCAGGACCAAGCCGGCAGCGACTGGACTGACCGGCTTGATGCATCCGCCACTGATTCTCTGGGTCCCGCTGCAGCACGCGTCTGGCAAGAAGATGCCCAGGCCTACGGAACCGGCGTCTACTACGACACCGATAATGGCGGCAAGGTACTGTGTCAGTCGTGGGAATTTGGCGGCTTCGGTGGAGATCAGGACGATCTTCTCGCACGCTACCTGACCGTGCTTGGTGGAGCCCCACCGGCCGGCCCGACCTTCGGTCGAGGTGACTGCAACGCGGATGGTTCCTTCAATATTGCAGATGCCATCTTCTTGCTGGCAGCACTCTTCTCTGGTGGTCAAGCCGGAACTTGTACGGATTCGTGTGATTCGAACGATGACGGCAGCGTCAACATTGCTGACGCGATCTTCGCCCTGGCGGCCCTCTTCAGTGGCGGCGCGCCTCCGGCGAGTCCGTCACCTGGCACCTGTGGAGAAGATCCGACAACGGATTCGATCGACTGCGCGAGTTTCGCGCCCTGTCCATAGATGATGTGGACTCCTCGGCCCCGCTGAGGAGGTGTGTGTTAAGGGGTGTCTCCTTCGGGAGGCACCCCTTTTTCTTTGGGCACCGGTCCAAGCACTCGTTCTGTTCGTTGCTGATGACGTGCACCCCGAAAACCTGCCTCGACACAACTGCGACCGGTCGGCAGAATCTTGCCCGGATTGGCCAACCCCTGCGTATCCACCGCTTTCCTCAGCAACCTTTGAGATTCCAACTGCTCATCTGAGAAGATGAGGGGCATGTGATCCTGTTTCTCGATACCGATGCCATGCTCCCCGGAAAGAGTTCCTCCAAGACCAACACACAGTCGAAGGATCTCGTCACCGGCAGCCAGGACGCGCTGTCTCTGTTCAGGATCGGCCGCATCAAAAGAGATGTTTGGATGCAGGTTTCCATCTCCGGCGTGGAAGACATTTCTTAGATGAACCCCGTGCTTCTGGCCGATCTTCTGGATACCGGTGATCGCCTCGGCCAGACGTGTGCGCGGGACCACAGCATCGAGCACGTACAGATCACTGGCGATCCGGCCCATGGCACCGAAAGCACCTTTTCGACCCCTCCACAATCTCTCTCGAGCAGCTTCGTCATCCGCTTCCTCGAAATCGATGGAAGATGAGTTCAGACAAGCATCTCGAACTTCCGCTGTCGCTTCTTCCAGCGCTTGCGGAAGTCCTTCCAGTTCGACGAGCAATACCGCTTCTGCATCTTCTGGATAGCCAGCACGATAAACCGATGCTTCGACTGCCTGGATGGTGGCGCGATCAAGAATCTCCAGCGCTGCCGGTCTCAATCCTCTGGCGATGATGTTAGCGACCGCCTCACAGGAGGCTTCCAGAGATCTGTACGAGATCAGAAAAGTACGAACACATTGGGGTCTTGGTATCAGGCGTACCGTCGCCCGTACCGTGATTCCGAAGGTACCCTCGGAACCGATGAAGGCACCGCGCCAATCGATACCCCCATCATCTCTGTCGCAATCTAGAACCGTTCCATCGGAGAGCACGGTACGAACCGATAGGATGTGTCGAGTGGTCATGCCATGAAGAAAGCAATGAGGGCCGCCGGAGTTCTCGGCGATGTTCCCCCCTACAGTACAGGCCCGCTGGCTCGAGGGATCGGGAGCGAAGCGCAGTCCGTGGACCGCAGCAGCCTTGTCCAGATCGAGATTGATGACCCCCGGTTCGATGACCGCGGTCCGATCCAGTGGATTCATCTCGATGATTCTTCTCATCCGATGCACATCGAGTACCCAGGCACCCTCGAGTGGAACCGCCCCACCACTGAGTCCGGTCCCCGCACCACGAGCCACAAAGGGGACGGCGACATCTGCGAGTACTTTCACCACCTCGACCACTTCTTTCTCATTTTCAAGAAGAAGTACTCCCGGAGTGACACCCCGGTGGAGCGTCAACCCATCGCAATCGTAGAGCCGACATTCATCTTCATCGGTAAGGATCCGTGCTCGGGGGATCAGTCGGCGTAATCGAGTTGTGAGTCCATCAACGCTCATGATCTCCTGCTATCAAAAGTTAGTGAGTAACATTTATGACACAGATTGATCACCGCCTCTGCTTTATTTCTGACCTCCTGGGGATTCGTCGATATCCCCATCGTTGCGCCGAATCTTCTTGCATCAGACAATCAGCCTGTGAGAGAGGCGGTTTCTGATGAATTACTCATCCATCTTGTGGCTGCTTTGTTTGTTGCTCATCTCCAGCGCACTATTGGCACAACCAATCAACGATGACTGCGAGGATGCTATTGATGCCATCCTCGGCACCAATCCATTCGACATCACATCGGCTACCGACTCCTCGATTCCCGCCGA
>JBBWWE010000387.1:0-14186 GCA_050256595.1 Planctomycetota bacterium | reverse complement strand
CATCGTCAATCCGCTCGAGATCCAATTTGAGGAACTCCAGTGGGACCTGGCCGTAATGATCATCATGACGCTCTCGGTCTTCGCTGTAATGAGTTCAGGAAAATCGCCACGCCTTCAGAAAGCACTCGGCATCTTCTTGCTGCTGCTCTATGCGCTGTGGCTACTGTGGATCGTCATCGAAAAGCACTGAGGCGGTCAGAGGTCACTGAACGAATCTGCGGAGACGCACACTCAGAACCTGTACCGATGCGATGCTGAGTTCTTCCGAGCCGATGCGGCGGATGTCCGATTCCATCGCCTTGAAACTCGGTTTTCTGCGCAGATCCTCGACCATCTGTTCGATCCAGCCTTCTTCTCGCTCCTTCGGTGCCTTGTTGCAGATCCGCGCCACCAGTGCCCACAGACCATCGAGGATGGTGTTGCGCAAGATTCTCATCGACAGCGAATCCCATCGGCCCGAGAAATTCGCCTCGTCGCACTTTCTCACCAGCGGATGAAGTCCACTGTGGTTACCCAGGTAATAGTAAAGGCGGGCCACATCAGGAACCCGGATGTCGAAACTACGACTGATGTCCAGAATACGCACTCCTGCGGTGAGGTATTCGAACTTGATAATTCGCTGGGCCAGTGTTTCGGATAATCCGAGTTCGATCGTCTCTTGCAGGTGATTTTCATGACGCTCGAGTTCCGGGCCTGCAAGACAGCCGGGAATCGAATCCTCGTACTCCTGCAGCGGCTTCACTCCTTCGGCGATGAGGCTATCAATTCGATCGAGGCGGTCGTCGTCATTGGTTGCCAGCAGCCAGGCTGCGGTCCTGCGCAGGGCCTCCTCGATTTTCACCAGAGAAGTGTAGACCACCTCCGACGGGATGTTCTTGAGAGCAAGGATTTTTGTTCGCATCTTCCCGGCTCCGATGAGGTCATCGGCCATCAGGTAAGACCTGGCGACATGACCGATGGATCTTCCCGTCTCTCTCTCCATGTCTAGACAGAAAGAAGAACCGGCACGATCGACAATCCTGTTGGTCAACACCGTCATGGCGATCTCTCGGCGCAGTTGATGCTGCCTGATCGCATCGGGAAATTGCTCACGAATTCTCTCGGGGAAATATTCGAACAGCAGCCTGTTTTCATCGACTCGACCCTCTGGTTGCTTGAGAAGACGACTATAGACATCCATCTTGGCGTGGGCTGCGACTACGGCCAGTTCCGGCCGGGTTAACCCACCCCCAGCAGCATGTCGAGTTGCGAGTTCCTCGTGACTCGGCAGAGATTCCGCCTCCCGGTCCAGGACTCCCCGATCTTCGAGAAGCATCATGGTTCTCTCGATGGAGAAGGGGTCGCTATTGCCGCGAACTTCATCGAGACCGAGAAGAAGACCCTGTTCACGGGTGTTATCGAGCACCTGTTCACAAACATCTTCTTGAACATCGATGAGGATCTGGTTGCGCTCTTCCAGGGTGATCTCCCCCGAGCGAACCACATCATGCAGCAACGTCTTCAGATTTACCTCGTGGTCCGAACAATCCACCCCACCCGAGTTATCGATGAAGTCGGTATTGATCTGCGTGCCGCCTCGAGCCAGTTCAACCCTGCCCTTCGGCGTCACTCCGAGGTTGCCCCCCTCGATGATCATACGGGCTCTCACTGCATTGGCCGCAATCCTGCAAGCAGAGTTTGATGCATCATCGACATCCCGATCATTCTCCTGGGAAGATCGAATGAAAGTACCGATCCCCCCGTTGTAGATCATGTCGACTTGTGCTCCGAGGATGGCGCGGATCACTTCCTCCGGTGAAAACTCACCGGTCGCGGGCAATCCAAGCAGCACCCTGGCCACATGAGAAGGACTGATCTTCTTGTCGCTCCGGTCGTATACCCCTCCCCCTGCAGAAATCAGGGCAGGATTAAAATCACGCCAACTCGATCTCTTCAGTTTGAAGAGCCGCTCGCGTTCCTTCGCGGATTTTTCGAGATCGGGATCGGGATCGATGAAGATGTCCAGATGATTGAAAGCCGCAATCAGTTTGGCGTTTTGTGCCAGAAGCATTCCATTACCGAAAACATCCCCACTCATGTCCCCTATCCCGACCACCGAGTAGGGTTGATTTTCGAAATCGATGGCCAGATTCCGGAAGTGGAGCTTCGCCTGTTCCCACGATCCTCTTGCCGTGATTGCGAGTTTCTTGTGGTCGTAGCCATTGCTGCCGCCGGAGGCAAAAGCATCTCCGAGCCAGAAATTATGTTCCCGCGAGATTTCGTTGGCCGTATTTGAAAGATGGGCGGTGCCCTTGTCGGCTGCCACGACCAGGTATGGATCATCTCCGTCCCAGCGAACTGTACGATCCGGAGGGATCACCTGATGATCCACCACGTTATCGGTCAGTCTCAGCAATCCCTCGACAAACACCCTGTAAAGCCGATCCGCCTGCTCTCTTCGGTCGCCTCGATCCGGTTCCGGTTTCCGCAGTACAAACCCGCCCTTGGCTCCCACCGGAACGATGAGAACGTTCTTGACCATCTGGGTACGTTGCAGTCCGTGTACCTCGGTACGGTAGTCGGTAGTCCTGTCGGACCAACGAAGACCACCACGAGCGAGAGGTCCGCCGCGTAGATGGACTCCCTCGACTTCCGGATGATGAACGAAGATTTCTCTCCACGGTCTCGGGTGATTTCCTACAGGTAACGAAACGGAATCATATTTGTATGCCTGCAGAGGATCTGAACTGTGCTGGAATCGAGTGGTCCTCAATGTCGATTCCAAGATACCGAAAACCCGGCGTATGAAGATGTCCTGAGCGCTGGATCGAACGGAATTGAGAGCACGCAGGATCTCTAGGCGAATTTCCGCAGCTTTCGCCTTTCGTTCTTTCATCCCCAGGTCTAGATCCGGATCGAATCTGACGTGGTAATACTCGAGCAACTTTCTGGTGATCGCACCGTGCTGGCAGAGAGTCCCCGAAGCAAAGGCGATGGTAGTGGAAATCCCCAGTTGGTGGAGGAAGTGCAGTTGATTTCGTATCAAGTCCACGTCGAGATGACCCACTCCTACTTCGAGAACGAGTCTATCGAGAAGATCACTACTGCTGGATCCATTGAAGATCGACTCCAGCGCGTCAACGACCAGCTGGGACCGTTCCATGAGCGGATGGTCATCGGAGGTCACGCCGTGGACCTGGAAGGTATCGATGGTCAATTTCTCGCCTGTCGGCGGAGAAACCTGGAAAGCGTTCTGATCGACGATCTCGAGACCAAAATTGCCGAGGATCGGCAACGTCGTCGAGAGGAACAGATTCTTGCGCTGATAGATCCTCAGACGTGCAGAACTTCTCTCCCGGTCGGTCTCGCTTCGAAAAACGCTGAAGGCCATCCCCGCCTCGTCGGCGAGACGGATCTTCTCCAGTTTCTCGATGTCCTGTAACGCTTCATCGGGCGAATGGCTGATCTGATACCCCTTCGGAAACGCATCCCGGTAACTGCGGAAAAGCGAATCCGCTTCCGTATCTTTGTCGAGGTGGAGTTGCCTATGTAGACGGTCTGACCAGGATCCAGCCACCAGTCGCACTTTTTCCTCGATCTGCTCGGCAGAGACCTCGTGAAGCTTGTCGGTAGCGGTGAAGTAAAATGAAAGCAGCACTGTTCCATGTTTTCCCAGTTTGACCCGGGAATCGGAGTAACTCGCCCCCATCAACTCGAACAGGATCTCCTCGATACTGGATCGTTGTTCCTCCGAATATCCATCTCGAGGAGTGATCAGGAAGTACAACCCCTTGCGACGCTCATCATCGACCACCAGATGCCCACGGATTTCCTTCGATCTCTCGACGAAGTGAATTGCCTGGATGACAGCATCGATCTCGGATGCCTTCGCCTGGAACAGAAACTCGACCGGTATCGAGTTGAAGGAATTCTGGTAGGCCTTGTATCGCATCCCTCCCCTCGGAAAGGAGTGCTGTGAAATCACGTGCTCGAACTTGTTGCGGACGTGAGGGATTTGATCTCCGGGGGTCTGGACCGCCTTGAAGGTGAACAATCCCCAGACGTGCACGAACCGGGTCGAGGAGAGCCCACCCGGCTCCATAAAAACGATATGGTCGATCTTGCCCTGGCGGTGGATGACCGATTCTGCCATACCCTTGAAGGAGACCAGTCGATCTACCGGAGGATGACCACTGCCGAGTTGTTCTATGGCAAGACGAACGACCTCGTCATCCTTTGAATCTGGACAGGAGATCCCGAGTGACAGATCCTCTTCGAGAGCAGTGAGGGATTCTTGTGAGCAAGCCCATCTCTTGACACCAAAAAGCACGAAATGATCCTGCAATAACCACTCGAGTAGATTCCTGGTCTGGTTGTAATCTCCATCTGGATCCCCGGCTGCCGAACGTCGGATGGAACGGATTGAGTCTCGCAGCACTCCCTTCATCCGCTTGAAATCCCGTACCGTCTTGGCAGCCATATCGAGGCGCTTGCGAATCATCTCCAGCAGTTGTTCCTGAACTGCCGGATCCGAGATCTCGCTGATCTCGAAATGACAGATGATTTCATCCTTGGCCTTGGCAGCGGTTCCATCGATGGCCTGAATAGTACCGTCGCGATCTCGGACCACAGGAGCACTCGCGGTATGTTTGTTGATCACCTCTAGTTGAAACTCATCGAGAATCATCTCGAGGGAATCAACGATAAAGGGCTGATCCTTGCAAACCACATCGATGAAGGAGGTGCTGGTCTTCGATCCGGGGTCCCCTGCTACGGAAAGATGGACGAGAATTTCCTCTTTTTTGCGTTTCAGGAACAGATTGAAGGTAGTAAGGAGATCCTCTGCCAGCGAGCGGAGTACTTCTTCGTCATCGAGTTCATCGAGTACGGAGTCATACTGTTCCAGAAAATCACGCAGGATGGGTGCGAGGCGATCGTCGGTCAGACGAGGATCGGATGGATCCAGAAGGCCGACAAGTCGGCCGCTCCATCTCTTGCTGGCTTCACTCTCTTGCATCGGAAATCCAACCCTCGAAATTGACACTCGGATCGGGACTGACTCGTCGCCAGGTTCCCTACACAACCTCCTGAGCGCTTTTATCGGTTTGTCGCCTTTCGTGGAAGGAATTCTGACCGAATATCTGCCTCGCCGCTGGCCCCGGGGATCGCTCTCTTCTACTCTGAGAGCCTGTTCGTTGCCGTTAAGCCACCTTTCAGGCCAGTTAAAATCCTCGCTGGAAGATCTGGCAAAACCAAAGAAATGACCCCGGAAATGGCCCCGATGGACGAGATCACCCCAGCACCCTCTCCAAAACCCCTCGCCCGCTTCGGAGGTTGCCTTCTGGTGTTGATCCTGGCACTGGCACTGGGAGCACTGATCTCGTCCTGGATGGTCATCTCCGGTGGGTTGCCCACTACCCCCCTGTCTCTACCCCCACTGGAAGAATCGACCATCTTGGTCGACTGGAGTGTGGCCCACCAAAAGCTGGAGCAAGGCGGAGAACTCGAGTTGACTCCGGCTCACTGGAATCAACTCATCGCCGCAATCGTCGAAAGGAAAATCGACAGTGGCGAGTTGCTCTCCGGAAGCGGAGTGAGACTGATTCCGCAGCCGGACGGTCCGTTGCAATTATTGCTCACTCTTGGATTCCCCGATGACCTGGAAAGCGTGCCCTGGCTCATGCGCGGACGATTTGTCAATCTGGAAATCATCGGGACCATCACCATAAATACTGGAAGCGTCATCGATGCTAAACTCGATCTTTACCAGTGGGGATCGATCTACAAGGGCGAGAACTTGACCGGTGAGGTTGCGCAAGGAATTATCAAAGATCTCCTTCAGGAGATGCTCCCCGTCACTGGCGAAGTACAACATCTGGAGTACGACGGAACAAAACTGAAGTTTGCCCTCTCCAGATAAAGCGACAAAGAAGACTCAGATAATCACCAACGATTTCGCAGGATCTTCTCGAAGGAAAACGCGACCCACTCCAGATCCGCAAGCAGCGCATTGAACTGTGCCTGCTCGAAGGAACCTCGTAGTTCATAGGCATTGGAAACCCCGACCAGAATATAGGAGCGATGCTTGAGAGGCTCGGGAGCCGGCTCTGCGGCCTCTTCTGATTCCCCCTCGGGCTGCGGAGGATCCTGCTGAGGCGACAGACCCTGTTTTTGCGAGAAACCCGTGTTATCTCCTGCACCCGGCTCTTTTTCTCCCGCCTCGTCAGCACCTTCTTCTTCCTCGGTCTTCTTCGGTTCGGGAGGTCGGTCGTAGAACTCGAACACGTAAGCATCGAGGCCACCGAGATCTCCGGATAAGGTCCGAACATCGCGGTACTTCTTGCGTAATGCCGGAAGCAATTCGGAATCGATCCAGTCCTGGGGCCGCTGAGTATCCTCGGTCTTGCTGAGGATTCGCACCCGGATCTCGTTTCGAGTCTCGGGAATCCGCATCAGTACCAGATCGCGATCCTGAATTTCGTCGAGAACGTATTGCCATCTTTCATCAGGACGAACGATGGAAAACATGAAATCCATCGATGTGAATCGGTCCTCGTCCACCTCACCTGCAGGGTCAGGTTTCAGTGACAACACATATTCCTGCCAGGAGGCTTCCATCTGATCGATGTCATCGAAGTACCTCTCGGCAAGGTCGTTGAATTGACGCTGACCTACACGACGCCTCTCTCCCAGTTTCCAGTAATCGACCAGAAACCGCTGGCCCTTCTTGCTGTCTGGCCCGTTGATCAGATAGTGCATCACTGACCAGGAGTCGGCGTAGTGAGTGCCACTGAAACGATTGCGGGGCAGTCCACCCAGTTTTGAAAGTGGGGTGTGACGTCCTTCGGAGATCTTCTCCTGGATGTGGAAGAGACGATCACGCGGAATCAAACCGGTGACCAGTTTCTTCTTCTTGTAATCGAGTTTTGAACCGTCACCGAAGTAGACCGCCATTCCTTCGATGAACCAGTTCGGGTAATTCCCCATGCGGGCGAGTTTTTTGCCCTGAAATGCGTGCGTTCCCTCGTGAGCCAGAACCGTGTATGTGGTACCCGTAAGCCCGAAAGTACCGTGATAGGCGACCACGTTTTGTGAATCAGGCTGATAAAAACCGCCAACGCCACCACCCATTCCGGTTTTCAGCATGAACTCGTCATGATTGCGATAAATCTTCACCACCGGTCTCTGACTTCGCACATCCGGTGCCTTGAAGATCTTGCCGAGAGTGGAAGAGAGCGCTTCCATGATCCACTGGTAGGTCCGGGCCACCTCGGGAGTGCTGTTACATTCGATTTGCCAGTTTCTCGACTTGATCACACTTCGATGCGGCCACGGGACTCCCTCGTACTCGCGCCGTTTCTTCTCCTCGAACTTTTCGCGTTCCTCACGTCTTCGCTCCAGTTCCTTTTCACGACGCCTCTGCTCCTGGGGAGTTAACTTTCCGAGTACCGATTCCGGTGTTGTGATTCTACCTGGCCTGGTCGAATCGGGAGGCGAAGCAGCTTCCGGCTTCTTTGGCTCCGGCTTCTTCGGTGCAGGGACTCCCGCCCGCGGAGGAAACAGGTTTGCGCCATCACGACGCCAGCCCTTATCGATGAGGGCAGCAGCTTCTTCGGGATTCTTCCACTGGCCGTCGACCATTCCCCACCCGAGCGCGATCTTCGAAGGTTCGTGATTCGGATCGATCTCAAGCGCACTCTGGAAGGCACTCATTGCCTTTTCTTCGAGGCCTCTCTTCTTGGCCCACACACCGAGCGAATACCAACCGGCCGCTGAACCACGCCGAAGGGCTCGCTTCTGTCGTTGATCGAACTCTCGGCGATCGACCTCGGCACCCCGAATGATCGACTCCACCCGGTCCATTTCGATGCTGGTGACACCGAAGACGCTCTTCACCGAGATCCTTTGCTCGGTCTCCTCGACCACCTCTCCCGCAACCTCGCTACCGTCCTTGAGAACGACAATGATCCGCTCGCCAGCCTCGAGGCCAGACAGTGCTAACGACAAGGTCGGGAACAACGTCATCGCGGGAATCGACGCGCTGAGTAAACCCAGTAGCAGAAAGTGGATAGATCTCATCCAGAGAACCTCATTCAGTATTCCGGAATTTATCTGCGTACTCCTCGAAGAACTTCCTGGAGTCCTCAAAGTCCTCAGCATCGCACTCCATCACATTGCCGTAAATTTTGTCCGGCGATCCAAAGATACCGATGGCAAAACGTTTCATCGGTCCTAACTCGGGTTCGTTGTTGGCACCCTGACCGATCACTCGCTTGCCATCAAACACCGCCACGACCATCGGGTTGCCACCCATTTGCTTGCTGGAGATCTCCTCGATGAAACTCATGTCACGAAAGATGTTGTTGAGAAGTGAACGGGCGTAATCCTCACTCAGTTCCGCATGTTGCCAGTTCGGCCAGCAGTAGGTGGAGATTCGCTTCTTGGAGGAACCACCACTGACAGACGAAACCACCTCATCGGCGTAGAGATCACTCGTTTTCTGCCAGCGCCAGCCTGCTGGCTTGGTGATCTCCATCTTGAGTTTCTCACTGGAATAAACTCTGTTTCGTTTGCGTCCGGTTTCCTCAACAGGAAGTTTGAGGATCCACTCCTTGTATTCGGTTTCCCACTCCTCGACGCTTTTGCCGGTGTGCTGCGTGATGAGGCCCTCAAAAAACTGGGCTTCCTTCTCATAATCGCAGGGACCTTTAAGTCCCTGACAGTGCAGTCCCCAATCAGTCATGATCTTGACGCCGGTATTGTCTTTTTTGGTCCATGCACCATGCTCGTGACCGTAGAGACACCAGTAAAGAACACCCCAGGCATGGCCGTAGAAGAAACCGCCGAAACGGGCGTGAGGCACCCGGAGCAACTTCCGAATATCGCAGTAGTTTCCGTCCTCGATGGCCTGCTTTAATCCGACCAACCGGTCGCGCGGAATTTCATTGATCCCGATCTTGCGACGACTGATCTTCGATCCATCGCCGAAATAAACCGCGAGCCCCTCGACGAACCAGATGGGTAACGAGGGAAGCGATCTGAAGATCATGCCTTCGAACTGATGCGTGCCCTCATGTGCCAGCACTTCCTCGGTGCTCCCCGTGGTCCCGAATGATCCGTGATATGCGGTCACGTCCTGGCGCAGCATGTTGTAAAAACCACCGATCCCGGGTCCGTTGCCTGTCCAGTCCATGAACTGCTGATGGTTGGCATGGATGTAGACCTCGCTTCGAGGTCCTTTCTTGTACTTTCTGGGCCAGGCCGTCTCCTTGAACACCTTGTCGTAAGAACGATACAGAGCCTCCATCACATCGGAATAGTAGCGCGCATTTTCGAGCGTCGAGTTGCAGTAAAGGATGTAATGCGGGGAGATGATCGGATCTATCGTGGCCCAGTCGCGTCCGCGTAACTCTTCGATGTAAGCGTCACGTCCCTTGAGTGATTCCGTGCGTCGCGCCACCGATTCTTCCTCCTGGCGCGCCTCTATCTCCTCCGGTGTGAGCCATTCTCCACCGTATAATTCCATCCCCTGAGCACGCATCGCTTCTTCGATGGGCATCCACTTTCCCTCGTGGATCACCTCTCCGAGTGCATCTCGGGCCCGCTTGTTGGAGGGCTCCAGTTCGGTAGCCTTGCGCCAGGCCTGTTCGGCAAGAGAACCCTCGTCCTGCTCAGTCGCCCAAACGGCCAGATCACACCACTGTTCGGCGGTCTTGCACAGTTCGGCACGCTCTGCAAACTGCTCGACGATGGTCTTGAATCGTTCCCATTCGAGAACATCGGAGCGGTCAATCCGGGCGGTCCCGAACTTGTGCTTGACGGAGATGACCTGACCAACCTTCTCCACCACTTCTCCCTCATATTTGCCACCACGACGCAACGTGACGCGGACCCGATCACCAACTTTGATCGAATCGAAGTCATCAGCGACAAGCATCGTGAGAGGGGAAGAGTCCATCGAAAGAATGGGTTTTGCGCCGGCTCCCGGAGCCAGCGTGACCACGGAGATCGTCAATAGCATCAAGAACCAACTGGATCGCATCAAAGTCTCCTAACAACTGGTCATCCCAGCGGCGAACTCCCGCCAGCATCGGTACCGCTGATCGCTGCGATCTCTACGGATGCGCATCCGACACGGTGACGAACAACGGTGACCACGAGTCTAGGCTGCCCGGGTATCTTGGGCAAGGTGAGCCAGCAGGCTATCTACCGCCCCAGAGCGCCGATTGAGCACTCTTTCGCAGCATCTCGGCCCAGTCCGCCTGCGCGATTCGCCCCGTGACCACCACTTCCCGGATCACCACCGGAACCCCGAAGGTCTCGATCGCCACAGTGCCCATCAGGTCCGTGGGACGCGCGTCCGCCTCAAGGATCATCACCCCATCGACCTCCAGATGGGCTCCTTCTTCATCTTCACGGACCAGTAGCCGTGAAGGCTTGCCGGGAACGATTCGTGGTCGAGGTGCGGGCATCGGAATCTCACCACCCCCCTCGGCGAACAGTTTTTCGGCGATGATCATGTGTGCCGGCAGCAATACATCGACTTCCCCAACACGAATCGAGGAGACCTGCGGGGGGCGAATTCCAACACCGAACAACAACGAATCGTCACTGCCATCCCACAACACCACGTTGAGATTGGGAGCGTCTTCGCGGGTCACGACACCGGAGACACGAACCTCGAGGCTAGTCGCGAATCGCAACGGGGAATCGGGACCAACACGTCCCTGTACCCAGGCCAGTTCACCTCTCCCGGAGATCGATGATCCGTCCGTCGGTTTCCAACCCGGTAGACCTCGTTCATCGGCGAGCCACCGGATCTGTAGAGATCGAGTGGTCGGATCCCACTCGCTGAGGCCAGCCTCGCTGAAGAGGCCGAGAGCGGCAGGGCCATCTCTGTCTGCCACCGCCGCCCACCACCTCAGAAGTCTCTCCTCGACCTGAGGGCGCTGATCTTTTCCTACCCAGCGAGCAATTTCGATGGCTCGTGACCGCTGGCGCTGCTCGTCACCTTGCTGTTCGGCCAGTTCGCCATCGATAAGCCATTGCTCGACTCGTTGCCGACAGAGGCGGCCGGCGGTCACCAGCACCTGCTCGGCACTATTGGGATCGCGGGCGATCTCCAGAATCGACTCACTGCCACCCCAGACGATGCGAACCCGGGCGCGAAAGCGAAGACTATCGGTAACTTCTCTGCCTGCCGCGATGGCCATTTGCTCGAGGGTACTCCCGTGAACAGTACTCCAGGGATGCGCTTCCGGATTTCGGCGCCCCACCCTGCGCAAGGAGATGGTGTTCTCATCGACTGCAGAAACACGAGCCTCAAACGTCTTCGCAATTACGGATCCTGCTTCTTCTTTGACACTCCAGGCAAACAGTTCGCCCGCCTCGAGTCGGGCGCTCGCTGCATCGAGAATGGCTCTGGTATCCTGCAGTGCGAGTTGACAGTCGTGCTCGAAGGAGTTCCACCGCTCGTGCAGTCGCTCGAAGGAACTCACACCTTGCGGAAGAGACCACGAAGTCGCACCGAATGACGGAAGTTCTAGCAAGAGCTGCTCCATCTGACGTTCCATCGTCGCCAGCGTGGCGCGAAATAACTGGTCACGTCTCTTCAGCCGCTCGATTTCGGGCGAATAACGCTGCTCGAGTCCAAGATCTGTCGCCAGTTCTGCCAGTGCATTCGCTGCAGTTTCATAATCATCAACGGCGATGGAACCATCGATTCGAACTCTCGCCCGGGCCACGGCACGCTGCTCGATCCACAGCCAGGCTCGCAGCAGCGATTCCTTTTCAGCGGTCACCGATCCGTATCCGTCGTCCCCCTCGATCACCTCCGGAAGATCGGCGATGTGGCGACGACCGGCGGCCAGCTCTCCTCCCTCCAGGAGAGTCAGGATCTGATCGCGTAACGGCTGCCAGGTCTGCCCGGTGGAGAAGTGTTTCTGCAGTCGATCCTGTTGCTCGAATCGGATCCTGGCGAGTTCAACATCTGGCGCGGAATCGACCTCTTCAGGAGAGCCTGGATCAGTGACTTCAATCGCTCCTGCACCCGTATCTTCAGGGTCAGAATCACCGTCTTTATTGACCGAGGAAACAACTTTCACAGTTTCCGGATCCTCAACAGCAGGATCTCGTTTGATCTCGCGCCACCAGCGCGGCCCGAGGATGCCAACACCCACGATGAACATCACTCCGACTAGCAGCACGAAGCGTGAACGAACCCGGTGAGGCGAGCGGCGATGCTGATCGATGACCTGACGTGCTTTGATAAACCCATCGACTTCATTTCGAACCACTCGAGCCACCTCGGGCCAGGGAGCTCCCATCCGGAACACTGTTGCCAGTTGCTCGATGGTCCTGGCAGCGCGATCACGAATATCCTGCTCCGAGCCGTGCTCCTCGACCGCTCCCAGTTCCGCCACTACAAAGCCCCCCGAAGGAAGCCGGCGCAGCGCACTCGCCGGAACTGGACCCGCAACGATTTCGAGAGAATGGAGACGCTGGTAGAGATCGAGCAGGGAAAGTCCGAGTTGCTGTTTATGTTCCTGGCTCTGGGGAGGACCGGTCATGCGAACCGCGTCTCCCTCATCGAGCGCGACGTAGCGAGCGGCCCCGACTGCGCCCTCATCGATGACTCGCAGGGCTCCTTCACCGTCGAGCTGGACCAGCGCCTGCACCTCACGGATGAACTCCTGCTGTAGATTACGCTCCGCAGCGGGGAGGACCTTCAGCAGTACCCGGCGGTCGAGACGCACCTGGCGCGCCTCGATCCAGATCCCCAGACGCCCGGCACCGCGAATATGCAGGGGCTGAAAGCCAGGAATCTCAGGAGCCTGGTCGCCAGTCGCTCCCATATCATTGCCTCTTTCTGCGCCTCCTCGAGGGAGCCGACGGAGTATCCGGGTCCGGTTCCTCACCGCGTAACCGTGCGATGCGATCGCGTAAAAGTGCCGCCTTCTCGAAATCGAGCGCCTGCGCTGACTCCAGCATCTCCTTCTCGAGAGAAATTGCGAGATTCTCTCTATCGACGGCGGGAGCATCGGCAACTCCTTGCTCGACCTCTTCGACCCTGGCGCGCACCTCCTCCTCGATGGTGATCCCGACCACCCTCGGGATACTCTTGGGAACGATTCCGTTCTTCTCATTGTAATCCTGCTGGATCTCACGCCGACGACGGGTTTCCTCGATGGCTCTTTCCATCGATCCCGTAATCACGTCGCCGTAGAGGATGACCCGGGCCCGCTCGTTTCTCGCCGCACGTCCGATGGTCTGGATCAGCGCCGTATCGCTGCGGAGGAACCCCTCCTTGTCAGCATCCATCACCGCGACCAGGGAAACCTCAGGTAGGTCGAGTCCCTCTCGCAGCAAGTTGACTCCGACCAACACATCATAAACGCCTTTTCGCAACTCCTGGATGATTTCTACTCTCTGCAGGGTATCGATCTCCGAATGCAGGTATCGAGCACGGATTTCAGTTTCCTGGAAATAATCGCTCAAATCTTCGGCCATCCTCTTGGTCAGGGTGGTCACCAGCACCCGGTCACCCAGAGCTAACGTCTCCCGAATCCTGTCGAGCAGGTCCTGTACCTGGCCGCGAGCCGGCCGTACCTCGACCTTGGGATCGAGCAAACCGGTAGGACGATTGATGACCTCGATCACCTCTCCGCCAGTCTTCTCCAGTTCCTTGGGCCCGGGTGTCGCACTGACAAACAACTTCTTGCCGGTCACCTGCTCCCACTCGGCAAATCTCATCGGCCGATTGTCGAGAGCACTTGGCAACCGGAAGCCATAATCGACCAGCGTCTGCTTGCGCGAGCGATCCCCCTCGTACATCCCTCCCAGTTGCGGCAGTGTCACGTGAGATTCATCGACGATGGTGAGGAATCCATCGGGAAAATAGTCGAGCAAGTTCGGTGGTCTTTCTCCGGCAGCCATACCCGATAGATGACGGGAATAATTCTCGATACCGGGGCAATAACCCGCTTCCGACAGCAATTCCAGATCGTAGCGAGTCCGCGTCTGGAGTCGGTGCGCTTCCAGTTCCTTACCCTCTTCCCTCAACTCGATCAACCGCTGGTGCAACTCCGTCTGGATCCCGGCAACCGCCTGATCGATGTCTTGATGGCTGACTACATAATGTTTTGCCGGAAAGACGGTGAGCCGATCGTGTTGTCGGATCACCACACCGCTGACGGGATGGAACTCCT
>JBBWWE010000386.1:0-4995 GCA_050256595.1 Planctomycetota bacterium | reverse complement strand
GGGTAAGTGACCATCTCGGAAGTCTCTCGCCACCAGTGCTCCGGGTCAACTGAGGGGTATGGGGGGAAATGCCACAATTAAAAAAAGCCCTGACAAGATTTCTCCCGTCAGGACCCAATATAAAATCATCTGTTGCCAGATGAATATACATCGAGGCTATCGATGAGGAAAATGTCTGTCTACCAGTGCGTGAGAAATATTTTGATCTCCGAAAATATATAACTTTTATCGTGTATCTACGATTCTGGCTCATCGCTAGGGGTCAAATAGGAATAACATCCATTGTTGGTCATCCTGAGGTCGAGAACGAGAAACCAAACCGAGTGACTCGAGATGAGAAATGGCTGAGAGCGTGCTACTGATCTGCTGCGAACTGAACTCTTCGAATCGGATGTATAGTTCCGACGCGCAACGGAGTTTCGAGCAGCGACCAGGTTGTGGCTCCATCGGTTGAATCCGGCTCCAGTAACCAGAATGCAGTTCGAACCTGAGATTGACGAGATGGAACCAGAACATCTCCGATTCTTGCGGTGTGATTCTCTTCTCGGAACTCACCGTCGATGGTGCGATTGATGCGGTTCTGATAGGGTCGCGGTGAAGCGGTGACTTCCGTGATCCAGAAACTCTCGGTGACGATGATTTGCTCTTGTGCAAGGACCTCATGATCCAGTCCGTGCAGACCGATCCTCTCGATCAACTGGGTTTCTTCACGGGGAACCAGCCAGCCGGCCGGAACCGAGCGAGAAGTCGCGGCTCGGAAATCGACACGCACATCGTGGAGGATGGATTCCACCTCTACTGGCCCCTTGTGAGCAGGAGTGCGCACTTCTGGATTCTTCTTCTCGAGCAGTATTTGCTCTTCACCGCGACTGACCGTTTCAAAGGAGAGCCCCATCTTCTGGCCGTCATCGGCCATCTGACGGCTGCGTTGATCGGCTTCGGCGCAGATTTTGAGCACTTCCTCGACATGGGCTGCGACATGATTGATCACGGTCGAGGTGAACAGCGTGGTGGCCTTGATGCGGTGGGCGAAGGGCAGGAATGAGGTCGCTTCCGACAGGATGCCAAATCGATTCCTGATCCCGGCATGATTGGTGACATACCTCGGCTGTGGCGAGAAAGAGGTCCAGCTTCGCGGTTGGCTGCGACTCGATGAGTTGCCGTAGTCAAAAGTGAGGATGCCGTGCTTTTCTCGCAACTTGTCGGAGACGTCACGAAGCAGCACCTTCTTCGACCAGTGCTGGATGGCAGCATCGACATCGGCACCCAGTGGTGGCGAGTAGGTGAGACTGAATCCGTGACGGGTTCCGTTGGTGGTATGGAGATCAAGGACTACGTGTGGATCCCACACTTTCCATATCCGTTCGAGTACCCCACGCATCTCGGGGGAATCCGCTTTGAGGCAATCGCGATTGAGATCGAGTCGATCATCATTGGTGCGTCGGCCGACCGGGTCGGGTCCATCTTGATGGCCACGCTGCCGCAGTCCTGGTCCCAGTGCTTCGTTGCCGTCGACGTTGTAGACAGGGACACACACGATCACCAGATTTGGTAGCCACAGTGGGTACTTGCCGCGGCAAGCATCTCTGAGCATCGCCAGTGCCGCCTCTTTCCCCTCCACCTCGCCTCCATGGATGTTGGCTTGCAGGTAGATCACGGCTCGTCCAGAAGCACGTGCTTCGTCTCCGTTACTGCAAGGAGGATCGGCGAGCACCACCATCGGGATATCCCGGCCACCGGCGCTCTTTCCCAGGGTCGAGACGACGATGGGAGCATCCTGATTCTTCAACTCGGCGATGAACGCGTTCACATCGGCCAGCGAAGAGGTTTGCTTGGCATCAGTCAGTTCCGCCCGCGTCCACGGGCCTTCCGGCTGCGAAGTGAGATCGTTCATCGTCTGACAACCGAGGGCAATCGGGAGCACCAGCAGTAGGGAGCGGATCATCAGTTTTTGGATCGGTTGAGCCATTGCTGTGCTCTTTCCTTCAGATCCAGAAGATCGATCAGGTCATCCCCTTCTGCTGCGAAGTAACGGGCTTCGATGGTGGCGACTTCTTGCTGGAGGGCGGGAAGATCGTTCTCGTCGATGAGCCCTTCTTCTTCCTCGATTCGACGGAGCAGGTGAGCGATCGAAAGAGGGCTGACTTCTTCCGGCATGCGCCAGCGAGGAATGACTTTCTCTTCGACCTTCTTCTTGCGTCCGAGCATCACGAGGAGGAAAGCCGCAACGATGGCGGCGATGGTCATCATGAGCCACTTGGGCAGGCCCGCAGCCGGGATCATCAGTGTTGCGACCGGCTCTTCCAGTTCGACGATGTCGAAGTCCGCATATTTTTTGCAGGTGAGTTCGATGCCATCGGCAGCGGCAGGGAAGTGAAAGACTTCAGCGCTGCTGAGATCATCAGGAACCTGAAGCTGAATCGTCCAGGCGCGTTCCGACTCCGGAACGATCGGCAAGATTTCTGGCTCGATCTTGACCACATTGAGACCGTTGTCGAGCAGTCCGTCGATCTCTGCGAGCGAGTAGCCGCTCGATGTCAGGTTCTCTCGCCAGTCAGGCAAGATCCCGTTCAGTGGCGGCAGCACCCCGAGCCCCTGGGCGAGAATCTCCAGTTTCAGTTTTCGCGAATCGAGTTCTCGATCGTCAAGTGTGATCTCGACCTGAATATCGCCTTCGGTGGGGCGCGCTCCGGAGTTCTTGGTCGCCAGGATGGGGATCACCGGAGAGACCACCGGTACGCGAACAGAACCGTTGGTGCCATCACGGAAATCGAGATCGATGCGAACTTCGGGGAGCAGATCGACGGACGGATCCTTGGCCCGAAGAATCAGGTATGCGAATGATTTTTCCATCCAACCAGGTCGCTGGAACGAGTAGGGCCGGAAGTCTGGCGAGTTGAACTGGAGAGCTTCGATCTCGAAGTGCTCATCCAGGGCCTCGACCAGTCGTGCCTCGAAATCGTCCCTGTAATCCATCGGTTGCGGAGCCAGTCGCACATAGACCTGGTTACGTAGATACAGATCGAATCCGCCGGTTTCTCTTCGAGAGCATCGGTGTAACGCAAGGCGACCCGCACTCCGAAAGGTTCGGTGCCGACATCAGCGCTGCCATCGATACTGACATCGAGTTCGACCTCTGATTCCAGATCCTCGTACAACCGAGCCAGGCGTCGCGTGCCCCGACCGAGAGGGTGATCACCGATGACACGCATCGAGTGGCGAACGAATCTCGAGCGCAGATCAGCAGGCACACGTCCGATGGCCTTCTCCACGGCATCGGCAAAGAGACCTCGATGTTGCTGGTTTTCGTTCTCATCGAGGGATTCGATCGCTTCGATGAGCAGTCCGACCTGATCATTTTCTGGTTTTGTGGTCATGGTGAGGAAACTCAGTTCGCTGGCACCGAGCGCACTGGTGAACCATTGCAGGTGCGGAATGACCGTGCGTTTTTCTCGTCCGGCCACAAGACCCTCTGTGTAGATGCGTATCGCTTCCGAATAACAGGAGAAGGCCGCTTCCCGCTGGGGAACATATCTTTCCAGGTCAGGATCGAGTTCTCGCCAGTATTCGCCCAGGTCGAAGTAGAGATTGCCGGCGAGCATCTGTGGCACCCATGTCAGTGGGGCCTGATTGGTAGCGTGATGGGCCAGTTGCTGTGCGAGGCGGTAACCGCGCTCCACCTCACCTTGTAGTTCCAGGGTGGTTCGGCGGGTCCCCTTTGCCTGTTGCAACTCGGGGCTACGCCAGTTTCGTTGCAACTGGCGCCACATCGCTCTGGCGAGTGGTTCGGCCACTTCATTGGGAAGTTCATCGAGAGGCCCGAACAACTCCTCGATGTCCTCGATTCTGTAGACCTCTGCCTGGCTGTGGCTGGCGGTGAAAGCCCGCACCAGCACTTCCCAGTCGATGTCGGGAACGCCCAGTTCTTTCAGTTCAGTGACCATCTCACCGAGTTGACGAAGGCTTCGTCGCTGTTTGGAACGGGTCAACGGGGCACTTGGTTGGCCTCCGAAGGAGCTGATGAAAACCCCGGTGGAAGTGATGACACGCGATGAGAAGAACTCATTGTCGGGACGATTCGGATCGAGATTTCTTTGCCACTCGGAGACGAGAGTGGAGGCGAGTTCCGAGATATCGACGGCAGGATCGGTGGCGACGGCACGCAGTGCCTCCATCGCGTGGGCGGGCTCATCGGCACGGGCAGCACAGGCGATGGCCGCCAGGGTACAGGCCTGGCGCAAGGATGGAGCGATGGCGCGAATCCAGCGACCGTCAGGAGCCGCATCGACCAGATCCTTGGCGGGGATGAGGCGACTGGGACGACGGTTGGCGGGAGTCGAGACCGGTCTTCCAAGACTGAGGTTCGCTTCATCGGCGAAGGCCACCGCCAGTACATCGATGGATGCTTGCCAGGGACCGATCTCGGTTCCCACCTGATCCAGCAATGCGTCGATGGTGGTGCGGATTGCCCGCATCAACTCCAGCCGCTGATTCACGGCGGAACCGCGGGTCTGGAACAGTTTCCGGGCTTTCTCTCCCAGCTGGGCGAGCATCGCCTGGCCCACTGCACCTTCTCCAGCGAACACACGTGCGCGCCACTGGTTTGTCCATCTCGGCGAGAGAACAGGCAGCAGTTCGCTCAGAAAGGTCACCGATCGAGTGCGGTCCTTCGCCTCGGCGGAGTTGTCCTCGGCTACCGCTGAGAACAGATCTGCCGAACGGGTCTGATGCTCCCGCTTTACCTTCAGTTCTTTTTCCTTCGCGGCGACGGCACGGTGATAGAGCCCGTGCCGGATTCGGAGCTCAGCGCTGGCATCTCCCTCGGCCGGCAGTGGCTCGAGGTATGGTTTCGCCTCGGCGTGTAACTCGGCGGCGACCAGCAGATCGCAGGCGCGCGCACGGTTTTCCGGATCACTGCCACCGAACTGACCAACGCCCGCCTCGAGTCGCTGCAAGAGGGTGCGCGTCGATCCGCGAGTTGCCGCTTTCTTCAGC
>JBBWWE010000385.1:0-7017 GCA_050256595.1 Planctomycetota bacterium | reverse complement strand
GTTACTGCAGCAATAACTGTCCTTACAAGGTGCGTCGCTTCAATTACTACAACAACACCAAGTCGCCCTCTCCAACGGAGAAGATGGGGTATAACCCCGAAGTTACCATTCGAGCTCGTGGGGTCATGGAGAAGTGCACTTACTGCGTTCAAAGAATCAGTTCCTCCAAAATTGGAGCTCGTAACGAGGGCCGTGAACTGACCGATGGTGACGTGTTGCCCGCTTGCGCTCAATCCTGTCCGACCAACGCCATCACCTTTGGAGATCTTGCCGATCCAAAGAGTCGGGTGACAGAGCGGCAGAAATCGCATCGCGCGTACAAGATGCTAGCGGAACTGAATGTCAAGCCTCGTACCGGATACATGGCGAAACTGCGTAACTCGATGACCAGGGAAGAGGGGTGAGTTGATGAAGCGACTCCTCGATAACCTGAGCCCCATCGTGAGGCCCGAGTTCACCGGTAACGCCGAAAGTCCTGAGATCGACAACACCGCCTACTCTCCCGACACCAGGGCGCCGCTGATAACCGGTAGCAACGACAACACGACCATCACCGACAAGGTATGCCAGATCGTGGAACAGAAGCCGACGGTTGGTTGGTGGATGTTCTTCTTGCTGTCTCTGTCGGTGCTCGGATTGCTGGGGGTGTTCATCCCGTTCCTCATCTTCTGGGGAGTAGGAACCTGGGGCGTCAACAACCCGGTCGGTTGGGGATATGCCATCGTGAACTTCGTCTTCTGGGTTGGAATTGGTCACGCAGGGACACTCATCTCCGCGATCCTGTTCCTGTTCAGGCAGAAGTGGCGTACTTCCATCAACCGCGCTGCCGAGGCGATGACAATCTTCGCGGTCATCTGCGCAGGAATGTTCCCGGGGATCCACGTCGGGCGTGCCTGGTTCGCGTACTGGATGTTCCCGATCCCCAACCAGATGGAACTGTGGCCCAATTTCCGCAGTCCGCTTTTGTGGGACGTCTTCGCGGTCGGCACCTACTTCACGGTTTCGTTGCTGTTCTGGTACATGGGGATGATTCCTGATCTGGCGACACTTCGTGATCGTGCAAAGCATTCGGTGCGCAAGGTTGCCTACGGCGTACTGGCACTGGGGTGGACTGGATCCAATCGTCAGTGGCACGTCTACGAGCGGGCATATCTGCTGCTGGCGGCTCTGGCGACCCCGTTGGTGCTCTCGGTGCACTCGGTTGTGTCCTTCGACTTCGCCGTTTCTCAGGTGGCCGGATGGCACTCGACGATCTTCCCGCCCTATTTCGTTGCCGGGGCGATCTTCAGCGGATTTGCCATGGTGATGACGTTGCTGATACCGGCACGCCAGTTCTTCGGGTTGAAGGACGTGATCACTCTCAAACACCTCGAGAACATGAACAAGATCATCATGCTCACCGGCATGATCGTCGGCTACTCCTACGCACAGGAGTTCTTCATCGCATGGTACGGTGGCGTGAAGGTCGAGAAATTCGCCTTCATCAATCGTGCCTTTGGACAGTATGCATGGGCCTACTGGATCATGGTTTCCTGCAACGTTTTGTCGCCACAAATCTTCTGGTTCAAAAAGATGCGGACCAGCATCTGGGTGATGTTCATCATCAGCATCTTCGTGAACATCGGCATGTGGTTCGAGCGCTTTGTCATCGTTGTGACGAGTCTCGCCAACGATTACACAAGTAGTGCGTGGGACTACTACACCCCAAAACTCACCGACGTGGCGATCCTGCTCGGATCATTCGGCCTCTTCTTCACACTGTTCGCACTTTTCTGTCGATTCCTGCCCTTCGTTGCCATGACCGAAATTAGGGGGGTCATGGCCGAGAGAGCGCATTCTGTTTCTGTGGCACCTCAGCAGTCGACCCCCGATGACACTTCGGGGAAACCCGCGGCCGGGTCATAGGGGGAGATAGGAGATGGTTAACGAGATGTTGGACACGCTAGGAGTGGAAACGATCACCGTCGAGGATTCTGTTGATCCGAAGCCGACGTTGATGCTGGCGGAGTTTGAGACTGCCGATCTGTTGATGACAGCGGCGGCCAAGGTCCGTGATGAGGGATTCCGTCTCTGGGACTGCCACACTCCTTACCCGGTCCATGGACTCGATGGTGCCATGGGAATCCGCCCCACCATACTTCCCTGGATTGTTTTCGGTGGCGGTGCACTCGGGTTCCTCGGTGGGATGCTGATGCAGGGCTGGATGAACGCCGTCGATTACCCGTTTCTGGTCAGCGGAAAACCTTTCTGGAGCATTCCTGCGAGTATTCCGGTCGGCTTCGAACTGACCATCTTGCTCAGTGCCTTCGGATCCTTTTTTGGAATGTTGTTTCTGAATGGGCTTCCGCGTCTTTATCGACCACATTTTCGCAGTGACAGGTTCCGCCGGGCGACTGCGGATCGATTTTTCATCAGCATCGATGGCCGTGATCGCCAGTTCGACGTGGAGTCCAACGCGAGGCTCCTGAAGGAGCTCGGGGCGACTGCAGTGGAAGTGATCGAGGAGTAGCATCATGGCATTGAAACCACGAGATACCGAGGTACCTGGCTGGATCATCGCAGCCATCATCCTCGTGAATCTGGTTCTGCTGGTGCCGCCGATGCTGGTCGCCAAGGCCCGCTTTGCTACATCACGATTGACTCGGATTCATGTTTTCTATGACATGGATCAACAACAAAAGTTCAAGGGACAATCAGCCAATCCGCTCTTTGCTGATGGAAGATCGATGCGTCTTCCGGTCTCTGGAACGGTGGCCCGAGGAGAACTGAACGCCGACGAACATTACTACTGGGGCACCAAGGATGGAGAATGGGCCAAGGACTTCCCACCCCAGATCGAGGTCAACTCAGCGCTGCTCGACCGAGGTGAGCAGAGGTTCGCGGTTTATTGCACTCCCTGTCACGGTCTCTCCGGGCACGGCGATGGAATGGTTCCACGTCGATCCGCTGCATCCGAATACGGCGCCTGGGTGGTTTCTGATCTCTCTTCCGAGAAGGGGCTGGCGCACCCCATCGGTGAAATCTTCAACATCACTGGCTACGGGATCAACACCATGCCCGGATATCGCGCGCAGGTTTCCCCGCAAGATCGTTGGGCCATCGTGGCTCACGTGAAGGCATTGCAGTTCAGCCAGTCGATCGATATTGCCGAAATCCCTGAATCGGAACGCCAACGTCTCGAGCAGCAACCGTTGCCTGCATCTGATGAATCTGGGTCGACTCCGAATAAAGAAACCGGGACCGATTCCCGGCAGGGGAGGTAGTACAGATGGGACACGGTTCCACTATCGACCTCAGCACCGAGAATCGCACCCTCGGGAGTCTGTCCGGCAAGTTGATCGGTCTCGGAACCGTTCTGGCGGCGTTTGGACTCGTCGGCACCTTGCTGCTCGGGATGCTCGAAGGGGCCTTCGACGACACCTCCGGACCGGACCATGAGTCCGCTGCTGTCCACGGTGACCCCGATCCCGCTGCCACTCATTCGGCAGTGCAGGAGCAACACCACGAGGTAATTCACGGCTTCGTCACCGAATGGAGCATCTGGCATCCATATCTTGTCAGCGTTTGCTTTTTCCTCACCCTGACCCTCGGGGCACTGTTCTTCGTACTGGTCCATCACGTGACCAGTGCTAGTTGGAGTACGGTGGTTCGAAGGCTCGCCGAGGGGGTTTCGAGAAATGTCGTGCTGATGGCACTGATCTTGATCCCGATCTTGACACCCGGACCGATGGGCAGTCTTTACAAGTGGTTCCATCCAGATCCCTCAGACGAGATTATCGCAGTGAAGGCATCGTACCTGGACTACGACTGGTTCCTGGTGCGCATCGGCTGTTACTTCCTCATCTGGACGATTCTCGCCTGGGGATACCATCGGTCCTCGGTTGCCCAGGACAAGGACGGCGATGTTCGGCGCACCTCAAGGATGTGCAGTTTCAGTCCGATGGGAGTTCTGCTCTTTGCCCTGAGCATCACCTTCGCCGCCTACGATCTTTTGATGAGTCTCGATGCCCACTGGTTCAGTACCATCTTCGGGGTCTACATCTTTGCCGGCAGCGTCCTTTCCTTCCACGCATTGCTGGCGTTGATCGTCATCTGGTTACAGGCGAATGGTCGTCTGACGCGAGCCATCACCGATGACCACATGCAAGACATCGGCAAGATGATGTTCGCCTTCACCATTTTCTGGTCCTACATCGCTTTCAGTCAGTACATGTTGTACTGGTACGCGAATATCCCGGAAGAGACGATCTGGTTCTTACGTCGTCAGAGCACATGGATGTGGGGCTTCTGGGGCTGGATGCTCATCATCGGCCGATTCTTCGTCCCGTTTTTGTTCCTGATGTCGAGACACATGAAACGTAAGCGTCTGACCCTTTCCATCGGTGCGCTGTGGATGCTTGCGATGCAATGGGCGGATATGTACTACCTGGTGATGCCACAGATCTCCGATGGCCAGCATTTCCCCTTCAGGATGGTCGATGTCACCATCGTTCTCGGGATGGCCGGTGTCTACATCATCGGCCTGGCACTGTCGCTGAGGGGGCATTCTTTGATCCCGGAACGAGATCCGCGGATGCCCGAGTCGCTGGCATTCGAGAATGCCTAGAAAGGAGCCCGAGGTGAGTCAAACAGAAAGCACAACCATCGAGAGACTTCCCGGCTCCGATGATGATCCGAGTGCGGTACCGACCTGGTACGGAGGAGTGATTTTCGTGATCCTGTTTCTCTTTACCACCTTCTTGCTCGTGTTCCTTGCCGATCGTGAGCAGGAACTCGTGTTCGATGACTCGATTCGAAGAGAGAGCCGTACGTTAAATGAGGTGAGAAAATCACAGAATACACAACTCGATGAATACACCTGGACTGACAGAGAGAACAACAGGGTGTCGGTGCCTCTCGAGCAGGGTCGCCAGGAAGTCCTCAGAAGGTTCGGGAATTCGGGAGAGCGCTAGGAAGTGATGGAGATGTTGATTAACAGCCTGTATCCGGAAACCAGGACACCTGCTCGGTTCATACCGAGGAGTTGCCTGTTGCTATGGGTATCGTGTCTGTTGCTGCTGGTCTGCTCGCCACTTCAGGGGCAATTCCCTTCGGTTGGTCCTGGTGAAATCGTGGATCCGGAACTCGATCCCGTGTTGCGTTCCATCGAAGGGTTGACGATCCATGATCGACTCGGCAAACGATTACCTGTCGAACGCGTGGTCCGGACAGAGTCCGGGGAACGGGTATCCGTCGGGGATCTGTTCGCGTCGAAGCGGCCCGTGATTTTCAACCCGGTCTACTTCTCCTGTCCGATGCTATGCAATCTGGTGGTGGAGGGACTGATCGACTCGATCGCTGCTTGTGGTCTCAAGATCGGTCAGGACTTCGATGTGATCACTCTCAGCATCGATCCTCGTGATTCCGCTGCCGATGCACGGAATCGCGAGAGGTTGCTGGTCGAGGCGCTCGAGGATGCCGCCGTTCTCGCGGAATCGGATGTATCTGGTGCTCGTGAGGGCTGGAAGTTCATCACCGGGCAGGAAGCTGATTTGAAGGCGATTGCCAATGCGGTGGGGTTTGAATATCGCTGGAATGACTTCAACAAGGAATATGCTCATGGCGCAGGTATCTTCATCCTGAGTCCCGATGCCGTTTTGACACGCACCATCAAAGGGATCAATTACGAACCGCAAACTCTTCGGTTGGCTCTGGTCGAAGCTTCCGCTGGCAAGGTCGGTAGTTGGCTCGATGACATCGTCCTCACCTGTTTTGTTTACGACCCTTCCAAGGCCCAGTACGGACCCGCGGCCCTCAAGGTGATGCGCCTGGGTGGAATACTGGCAATGGTGGGATTGGCTGTTTTCTTGTACTTCCTGTGGAGAAGAGGCCCTCGAGTTGAAGATGCGGTGATCTCGGCTCCACCACCAAGAGAGCAGTTGCCGTCATGAATCCCCTGTTCACGATCCTGGCTCAGAGCAAACCGACTTTCTGGCTGCCAAAGCCGGTGTCCAATTTTGCCGGACCCGTCGACTGGGATTTCTACTTTGTTTACTGGATTTCCATGTTCTTCCTGGTGTTGATCACGGCGTTGCTGCTGTATTTCATGTGGAAATTCCGGACTCCTCCGGGAGCACGTGCTCAGAGCCAGAATGACCATCACCTGCTGCTGGAAATTGTGTGGACCGGGATTCCCCTGATTCTTTCCCTGATGATGTTCTGGTACGGGTATCGAGGTTACGTGGCGATGCAGACCCCTCCTTCCGATGGGATCTCGATCATCGCAGAAGCTCAGAAATGGGCCTGGAATTTTTCTTATGCTTCCAATGGCGCGGTGATTCCCGGAATGTCCGACGACTTCAACGATGTGCGTGAGAAAGTTCGATCCGGCGAGTTCACTGCCGATCAAGCAGCGGCTGCCGAGGACAAGATCCTCGAGAAGGCCGGTCTCCACGTTCCAATGGGAGTGCCCATCGATATTACGGTGATGGCTGCAGATGTTCTTCATGCCTTTTTCATTCCCGCGTTTCGGGTCAAGAAGGACTGTGTTCCTGGAAGAACAGGCAAGGTGTGGTTCATCGCCAACGAAGCGGGGATCTACGATCTCTATTGTGCGGAGTACTGTGGGCAGGGGCACTCGAAGATGCACACCAAGGTCGTGGTCCACGAAACGGTCGAGGAGTACGAGAAATGGCTCGAAATTGCCGGTTCGTATGACGAGACGCTGCCCTTCGATCAAAACGGTGCGATCGTCTGGAAGCGGCGAGGGTGCATCTCCTGCCATAGTGTTGATGGCTCCAAGAAGGTAGGTCCGTCGTGGAAGAACCTGTTCGGTTCGATGCGGAAATTTACGGCCATCGGAAGACCCGGGGAGTTGGTCGCCGATGAAGCCTATATCGAGGACTCGATCCGATATCCGATGAACCGGATCGCAGATGGCTATCCACCTCAGATGCCAGTGGTGAAACTCACCGAAAAAGAAATCCTCTGGGTCATCGAATACATCAAGTCCCTGGGACAGAACTCCGGGGGGGCACA
>JBBWWE010000384.1:0-14370 GCA_050256595.1 Planctomycetota bacterium | reverse complement strand
AGATTGGGTGCGTGGTGGTGGGGTGGTGCTGGCTCTTGGAAGCAGTGCATTCGAGTGTGGGGAATCGGGACTCGGACTCGTTTCTCACGAGGTAAGAAAGGCTCCCGAAAAGGAAAAGAGCGAACCGAAGCGGCGCACCAGGGCCGATCTTCGTGAAGAGCGACGTCTGCAGCAGGTACCCGGCAATATCGTACAATTCGATCTCGATCCGGATCATCCCATCGCTTTCGGTCAATCGACGCGGATTCATGGCTTCATCGGAAGCGTACGAATATTCGACCTGAAAGGAGATGCCGGGGATGTGGGAGTTCTTGCCGGAGAAAATCCGGTGGTCAGCGGGTTCATCTCCGAGGAAAACCAGAAAGCCCTGGCGGGTGGGGTGTGGCTGGTCGAGGAGCGGATGGGACGGGGCAAAGTGGTGCTATTTGCCGGAGATCCACTGTTTCGCTCCTTCTGGCGAGGAACGGCGGATCTGTTTCTCAATGCCCTGCTGTTGCTGGCGAATCACTAAAAGAAAGTCCTCCAGAGATGCTTCCCGGCAACCGATAGAGCAGATGGATGCTGCTTTAGCGGTGAACTCACGGGAGGAACGATGTCACACGAGGACAAGATTATCGACGAATTGACTTCAGAGCCCGAACAAGTGGTTCGCAAGATCCGCTTTCTCATCGATGCTCATCACGAAACCGTTCCCGGGCTTGCCAAGGGAGTCGGGGTGTTGCCCGATACCATCCAGGATGTCCTCGATGGCCAGAGTCTCCCCAGCAGTGCTCTGGTTAGACGAATTGCAGAGCGCTTCTCGTTGCCACTGGATTTTTTCAGTTCAGAGGCCTGTCGTGCTCCGAAGCCGAAACGAGCAGTACGAAAGAAGGGTTCTGCAGCATCGCAAGCCCAACCTTCGACGCAGGCACCCCGAGAGAACAAGTCTGCCGTCAACGGAACTCAGGATGAATCGCATCTGCAGCAGGCACTCATCGAGTTGCTGATTCAGAAGGGTGTGATCTCCGCGGACGAGTGGAATGCTCGTGTCCGTCTGGTAGCGCGAAGGAACTCTAGCTCCAGTAGTTGATGGAAAGCACCTAGCAATCGATGGGGGGAGCCGGTGACGGGGCTGTATGCCCCGCGGTGATCTCTGATTCCTGTTCGTGCCAACCTGCCCGGCCCATCCTTGCGAATGCGACCGCTTTTCCTGCTTCGACACCGGGCTGGTCGTAGGGGTTTACCTTGAGTACTGCTGCTGCCAGCACCGTCATCATCTCCGATAGCACCATCAAAGCCCCGAGATGGGCGGCATCCAGTTTCTCCAGTTCGATGGTAGACACCGGTCTGCCTGCCCAACGCAATGCTGCGATGGTTCCCTCACGCTCTGCATTTCGAAGCTGACCGAGGCTCTTGCCGGCCAGGTATTCGAGATCGGGATGGAGATCTGCCAGACCATCTTCGATGAGGGGGTCTGCTCCTTCGATCGGGGCATCCAGGAACAGATACTGCTTGTCATCGGGCCCCTCCATGAACAGTTGACCCAGGGAATGCTGATCGGTCACTCCGCGGGCAATCAGGGGAGTCGAGCCAGCCCACACCTCGGTGCCGGAGAGATCCCTGCGTTTACCGAGGCTCTCTGCCCACAACTGTGCGAACCAGTCTCCGAAGGTCCGCAGACGATCCCGATAAGGAAACAGCACCACCGTCTTGTGGCTCGCTGAACGTTGCGCCCAATCGCTGACCCACTGGATCAAGGCGTGATCTACACCGGCATGGCGCAGATCCTCGAGGCATTTTCTCGCTCCACCGACGAGATCTCGGATATCGATTCCGACCAGTAGCGCCGGAAGCCACCCGACCGCAGTCAGCACCGAGTATCGTCCCCCGACGTCGGAAGGCACCTCGAGAGAGCGCCAGTTTCTTTCAGTGGCAAGAGCCCTCAGTGGCCCCTTTTCCCGGTCCGTGACGGCGATGATCTTTTGATCAGGGTCGATTCCTGCTGCCTCCAGGGCCGCGATGGACCGCAACAACTGTGCACTTGTTTCGGCAGTGGTTCCTGATTTTGAGATCACCAGGATCGTGGTTCTGGTGAGATCGAGACGTGAAAGTTGAGTCTCGACCGTATCCGGATCGATGTTGTCCAGGATGATGAGATTGCGACCGGTATCACAGGCCAGAGAGTCTCGCAGGGCTCGAGCACCCAGTGCAGACCCTCCGATCCCCAGCAGCAAGATCGAGTCCTCGTCGGGAATCGTTGCAGCGATCTTTTCCACCGCCTGCAGAGCCGCCTCGTCATCGAGTGACCGAATGAAACCCGGTGGGCTGGATAGGATCTCCTGAAGTTGCTGCAGTTGGACGGTCCCGTCGCCCGCGCAAGAGGGCGTCCACAGGATGCTCAATCGAGGGTCCTCTCCTGGTTGCGTCCGAGCGCCGGGCATCGTTGCGCCACCCGTTCCCAGGCCGGGAGGGATTTCTTCACCATCTCCTCGGGAACCGCGAACGACAGCCGGAAGTGATTGGCTCTACCGAAT
This sequence comes from Planctomycetota bacterium, assembly GCA_050256595.1. GTDB lineage: Bacteria > Planctomycetota > UBA8108 > UBA1146 > UBA1146 > UBA1146. The sequence goes on along the minus strand of JBBWWE010000384.1, from coordinate 11,857 downwards.
CCGCTTCCAGGCACGACCAGGATTTTCTCCTCCATCGCAAGTTGAACGAACTCGACGTCATCCATATCGGGCGTGGACGGGAACAGGAAAAAAGCACCTCCAGGTTGTACGTACTTGAAACCGAGTTGATCCAGCTGGTCGCTGAGCATCTGGAGGTTTCGAGCATATTCCTGACAATCGACGGAAACCTCCTGGCAATCTGCCACCGCCAGCTGAAGAAGACTGGGTGCATTCACGTAGCCGAGGGTCCGGTTGCAAAATGTGCAGCCAGCAACCAGATCGGGAACCTCTGCGGCATTTGGCGAGACGGCGAGGTAGCCGATGCGATCTCCAGCGAGCCCCAGGTCCTTGGAATGGGAGGTGATCAGGATGGTATCGTCGTAGCAGTCAGTGATTTCGGGGCAAACCACGTCTCCGTACGTCACCTTGCGGTAGGGCTCGTCGGAGATGAGATAGATCGGCTCGCCAATGCTGGCGGATGCTTCCCTCAATGCATCGCTGAAGCGAAGCAGTTCTGCATCGGTGTAGACGCGTCCAGTCGGATTGTTGGGGCTGTTGATGATCACCGCTCGGGTACGATTTGTGACCTTTGACAGCAATGCTTCCGGATCAGGACAGAAATTCTCACTGGTGGGGCAATCGACAACAACCCCACCATGGTTCTGGATGTAGAAGATGTACTCGACGAAGTAGGGGCTGAGGATGATCACCTCGTCGCCGGGATTCAGCAGTGTCTTGAGCAGGATGTTCAAGGCTCCACCGGCACCCACCGTCATCACGATGTGCGATCCTGTCCACGGCATCTCTGTCCGTCGACTCAGATGGGCAGCGATCTTCTCACGCACTTCGGGCCAGCCAGCGTTGGGCATGTAGCGGTGGATCTCTTCCTGGGGTCCATTGACCAGTTCGCGCAGTTTTTCGACGAACGGTGCAGGAGGGGGCAGGTGAGGGTTGCCGAGTGTGAAGTCGAAGACCTCGTCTTTGCCATGGATGGCCTTGAGCCGGTTACCCTCCTCGAACATCTTTCGAATCCAGGAGGCTCGTGAAAGAGATTCGAGGACACCTTTGGAAATTGGCAAACGGAGTCCTCTCGTGTGTCAAGAGCCGCCCTGGTACCTCGGAAGATCTCCTAGGTGCCTATCTAACAGGGTTTTGCGCAGGATAGGTTCGGTCTGACCCGGCAGCAATGGTACTAAAAAATCTCTCTCATCTGGGGATTTTTGGACTGGACGAGCGTGGAGTACCTGTGGACAATCCACTCTTGAATCTCGTAACGCAGGATTCAGGGGATGACTTGGTTCCGAGACCGGAATTTATTTGAGTCCCCGCGGACCCGGATGCCTCGCGCGCAGCGCGGATATCGATCTGGGCCTCCGTTTCTTCCTGCTTGCGAGCCCTGACAAGTTCCTGAAGACCCGGCCCGGAACATTCCCCTAATTTCCCCCTTCTGGGTTGGGTCTCTTTTTTTCCTCTTTCTCTCCGACTTCGTGCAATTGGGACCCCTGATTCCGGCCCCGTTCCAGCCGGTCAGGATCCTCCGGTGATGGGGAATGGGTCACCCGCTTGTGGAGAGGCTGAGCAACAGTAAATCTCTTTCTCCCCGGTTCTCCGGGCTCATGGGAGATCCTACCCCGGATCTGTGACGGGCGTGGTTGCGGTAGTTGAGCTTTTGTCGGGCTGTCGCCGAGGGTTCCAGGAGGTATCCTCACGGGGTCAGTGGCAGAGTCTGGAGGAGCCTTGTCAGCCAGTGATTCTCACGCCGACGGATTCGATCTCGATTCGTTGGCTACCGAACTGAGTTCTTACCTCGATCGAAGCCAGCAGGCTTTCGGTCAGATCGAGGCGCAATCGGTTGCCCTCTTCACCCGCAAGGTGATCGATGCCTGGCGCGATGACCGTCAGTTGCTGGTCTTTGGCAACGGGGGAAGTGCCGCCACCGCGACTCATCTGGCGGAAGATCTGGCGACCTATGCGATTCCCTTTTCCGAATCGAAGCGACTCAGGGTTCTCAGCCTCAACGAGAGTCCCGCCATCATCACCGCTCTGGGCAATGACATCGACTTCGATGCGATCTTCTCCGAACAGGTACAGCAGTGGGCTCGTGCAGGGGATCTGGTGCTCACAATGAGTGGTTCCGGCAACTCCTCCAACCTGGTTTCGGCCATCGAACGTGCCCGTGAGATCGGCTGCGTGACCGCAGCGATGACGGGATTCGATGGCGGCAGGTTGAAGGAAATGGTGGATATTTCCCTCCATGTTGAAGTCGACGAGATGCAGTCTGCCCAGGATGCCCACATGGTGATGACGCACATGATCATCCACGGTTTCCGGGTCGCCGTCAGAAGTATCCTGGCCGAGCGGACGACGGGGCGATCGGGATCTTGAGTGGCGTACCGGGCCTGTTTCTCGATCGAGATGGAGTGCTCAATCACTTCCGCCAGGAGTCGGTTCTCAGCACCGAGCATTTCCGGTACTACGATTTCACGCCGCAAGCGATGCAACGGCTCGGTCGGCTCGGTTTTCCCATTGTTGTCGTGACCAATCAGTCCGCCATCGACAGGGGCTGGACCACCGAGGATGTGGTGCAGTCGATTCATCAGCGGTTGGTTGAAGATTGTCGCAACTGGGGGGCTCCTCTCGCCTCTGTCGAGCACTGTCCGCATCTTCCGGATGCCGACTGCGATTGTCGCAAACCTGCGACGGGTATGTTCCTGCGAGCTGCCCAGCAGCACGGTATTGATCTCGAACGATCGGTGATGGTGGGTGATTCGTGTTGCGATATCGAGGCGGCGCAGTCGCTCGGGATGACCCGGGTTCGGGTTCGTACCGGCAGGGGAGAAGCCCCCCTGGCCGAGGGAATCGAGGCGGATGCCGTGCTCGATAATCTGCAAGATGCGGCGGCCTGGATCGAGGAGTGGTGTCGATGAAGAAACTACAGGCGGTGTTCCTGTGGACACTGCTGTTCATGCCACTGCTCGGCTGCAAAGGACTGCCCTGGTTGGCGGAAAATCGTCACGGACATCCGCTCGAGGATCACATCCGTGTTCACTCCTCCGATAGTGGCAAACTTGCCAGTCTCGAGCAGATGATCGCGGATCTTTCGACGAGAGAAGTGGTCATTCTCGGTGAAACGCACCTCGATGATGTCACCCATCGATGCGAACTCGCGGTAGTGGCGGGGATTCATGCTGCTGGCCGAGATGTCGTGATCTCGATGGAGATGTTCGGTCGAGATCGACAGTCGGTGGTGAATGATTACCTGTCCGGAGTCATCGACGAGGATGATTTTCTCGAGCAATCGAATCCATGGAACAACTACGAGACCGGCTATCGCCCCATCCTGGAATGGGCGAAGCAACAGGGTGTGCCGGTGATCGCTGCCAATGTTCCGGCTTCCGTCTGGCGCAAGGTGGCTTTCGGTGGAGGACTTACGGCACTCGATGAATCGACTAGGGCGACCATCGCCGAGAAGTTGCTGGCCAATACGGAACGTTACTGGCAGCGCTATGACCGCACGGTGCGCGGTCATGGTCATGTGAGTCCGGGAGCAACGGTTGAAGATCGGCTCGAGAAGGTGCAGAGCCTGTGGGACAACACGATGGGCGAATCGGTGGTGCGGGCCCTCGAGCAATTCCCGGGCTCGGTAGTAGTCCACATCAATGGAGGTTTCCACAGTCTCGAACGCGATGGTGCTGCTCGTCAGGTATTGCTGAGACGTCCCTCTACGGATCTGGCAATGGTTCACATCACTCCCGCAATTGAGTTGCCTTCGGTGGTCGTGGAAGCCGGAGATGCACGCGCGGACTGGATCGTCGATACCGAGTTGATCGCGAGGGGTCTGAATTCAGGAAGTTTGGCGATCTACCTGCCGAGAACACTTCGTTATCGCATCGATGCTCCGGCGCGCAGTGACGGACCGGCTCCATTGTTGGTCTGGTTGCCCGATGAGGAGAGTGCTCCCGCGGAGGAACTGGAGCGGTTGCGCGAGGCACTGGGAGAGTCCTCGTGCATCGTGGTGGTGGAACCGATGTACTCGGCCGGTAGCGGTGGTGCCTGGGTAGCTCCTGACCACCGCGACGAGGATCTCGCGATGCTCTCCTTCGGACTCGAGCGGCTACGCAAGGTGCTACTGGTGCAGCGGAATGTGGCTGCGGATCAAGTGGTGCTCGCCGGTAGTGGCAGTGGAGGCGAAGCGGTCGCCTCGGTGGTCATCGGTGACCGCGACTGGCCGCTGGCCATCGTGGCCCTGGATGGACCTCCCGGTTGGTTCGGCATGGAAGGTCTCCCCGATCCCCCCGAATCCGGTGATGAACATCCGGGACCCGGGTTGCTCGCCATCGTCACCGAGGAGAACGCCGAAGCCTGGCGTAAAGAAGCACAAGCTCGGGCACAGGTCGGGGCTCCACTCCAGATCGAAGTACCGGTCGACGACGGCGGCATCGAGGATGCGCTGCTGGATCAATTGCGCCGAGCGTTGCAGCGCTGATCCTGTTTTGCTCAGAATCCACTGATGGCGACAAATCCGAGCACCGCGAGAATCAAGGCCAGTACGCTCAGAACTCCGAACCACCGGTCGATGAACTGCTCGATCGCCGCCCCGTAGAGGCGGACCAGAATCCCTATGGCGAGGAAGCGGGCACCCCTGCCTATGATGCTCGCGATGATGAAATCAAACAGCGGTATCGCCGCAGACCCTGCCGCGATGGTGAAGATCTTGTAGGGGATGGGAGTGATGGCGGCGGTGAGGACGGCGAGGAACCCGACCCCCTGGAATTGTTCCACCAGTTGCTCGAAACGCTGCTCGGCGCCGAAGAAGGAGATGATCGAGGCTCCGATCGCTTCCATCATCCACGCTCCGATGGCGTATCCGAGTATCGCTCCGAGTACCGACATGGCGGTGGTCAACAGCGCCAGCGGGATGGCTCGGCGGGGAGCGCCGATCCCCAGTGCGATCAGCAGCGGATCGGGGGGAATCGGAAAGAAACTCGATTCGGTGAAGGCCACCCCCGCGAGCACGGCTGGACCTCGTTTCGTCTCTGCTTCCGCCAGGATGAGATCGTAGAGTCTTCTGAGCAGGGAAGGTCGGGCAGGTTCCTCGGTCGACGGTGTCATCGAAGGAGCTCCTGGGATCGCTGACGCGTCAGTTTCTCGCACAGCAGACGCGCTGTAGCTGCCGGATCGGGACGAGCAATGATGCCGGTACAGACAGCGATCCGGGTCGCTCCAGCAGCCAGTACCTCGTCGATGGTGTCAGAGTCAACGTGCCCGATGGCATATCCCGGCAGTTCGCAAACCTCGTCTGCCTGGCGGATGTATTCGGTTCCAACAGCTCGTCGGTGTTCCTTGGTGGCGGTTTCAAAGATGGGACCGACTCCGATGTAATCGGCACCGATAGCCGCGGCCCGGGCCGCCTGTTCAGGTTCGTGAGTCGAGAGGCCGATGATGGCATCCGGTCCGAGGATGCGACGAGCCTCGTGGGGAGCGATGTCGTCCTGGCCCAGGTGCACGCCATCGGCGCCGCTGAGGTAAGCGATCTCGACCGAATCGTTGATGATGAGCAGAACATCGTGTTGTTCAGTGATGTCACGGAGTTGACGCGCCCTTTCGAGCACTCTTGAGGCCGGCAGGGTTTTCTCGCGCAGTTGAACGATGTGCGCACCACCCTCGATGGCAGCGACGGTGGTCTCGAGGAGGTCACCGTGGCACAGTTGCTCCGTGACCAGTACGTACAGATGGCGATTTTCCAGGCGACTTCCTCGCACCATCAATCCGGATGTGATCGATTCCACTTCATAGATACCGTGGCGAAGTTTCTCGGCAGGCTCACTCAACTGCGGCAAGACGAGCCGTAGCATCTCCTCGACCGAACGGCTCGCCTCCCGCGCTCTGGAGATGTTGGCGTCGATCAATGCTTGCGGCTCGGGATGTTCGCCAGTACCCGGGGCCGAGCGTAATTGATCTCCCGCCACGTCTCGGTGGGCGACGAGCGGGCCGACCGAGTCCTCGACCTGACAGCGCAACTGGCCGCCGGACCGCCGTAACTGCTGCCATCGCCCGGCGATGACCGCTCGATCGTGAGCGAATCGGTACTGGTCTTCGACCACGCGGAGCGCCTCCACGAGGCGGTTGAATGCCGCATCGAGGCCGCGCAGGGTGCCGTGGTCTGGATTCGGGCTGCTGTCTGGCTCCATGGCGACAGGTTGCTCGCTCCACCAGTTCCGCACAAGGGGATCCCTTCTGCTCCCCCCGTGCCCCCGGGAGGGATACACTGCTGGAGAACACGAACCGGGAGATAGTGGTGCGCTTCTTTTTGATGCTGTTATCTGTGATCCCCGGGATGGGGCCGATCTTGCTGGGGCGGGTCCAGAGGGGGCTGCTGCTGCTGCTACTGGGAGGAACCGGTTGGGTCTTCCTGCTGGCCGGCACCACCGTATGGGCTGGACCTGATCGAGCCCAGACCCAGTTACTCGGTGCAGCGCTCGGGATCGTCTGTACCTTCGTCAGCGTGGTCTGGACTCATCGTTTGACCTCCCCGATCCATCGAAGGTGGGTTCGTGTTCAGGTGGAACGGGCGCTCGACGATGCCCAGCGCTGTTACCTTCGTGGACGGATGCAGAGGGCGCAAATGGCACTCGACAGCGGTCTGGTAAAAGACGATCGCGACATCGACCTGTTGTTTCTCGATTGGCAGGTGTCGCGCAGTCTCGGTAACGAGTCTCGTGCTCGCCGCAGTCGCCGTCGCCTGAGACGTTTCGATCTCGATGAGAAGTGGCTGTGGGAAGTTCAGAGAGAGGAAGCGGCGCATGGTGGATGAGACACCCGTCGAGCCTACAACCCAGGGCCTGACCTACCGCGATGCAGGAGTCGATATCGATGCGGGCAACGCAGTGGTCGAACGAATTCGCGCCGCGGTGGTCTCGACTCAGGACGATCGAGTTCTGAGTGGATCACATGGCGCCTTCGGAGGGTTCTTCCGCTTGCTCGATGGCAGTGGTGCTCTCTTTGGCAAGGAACTACGAGATCCAATCCTGGTCGGTGCCACCGATGGAGTCGGTACCAAATTGAAGGTGGCCTTCAGTTGCGGTGTATATGACACCGTAGGCATCGACCTGGTTGCGATGTGCGTCAACGACCTGGTGGTCGGAGGTGCCCGTCCACTGTTCTTTCTCGACTACGTTGCTACCGGAAAGATCGCTCCCGAGGTCATCGCAGAGGTGGTGGAGGGGATCGCCGAGGGGTGTCGGCGAAGTGGGTGCGCCCTGCTCGGCGGTGAAACCGCCGAGATGCCGGGTTTCTACAGCGGCGGAGAACTGGATCTGGCCGGTTTCTCGGTCGGAGTGGTCGAACGAGATGCAATCATCGATGGTGCTCGGGTCTCTGTTGGGGATGCGGTCATCGGGATCTGCTCGAGTGGCGTCCACTCCAACGGTTTTTCGCTGGTGCGCAAGGCGCTTCTCGAAGGATCGGATGCACTGCCTCTCGATGAAGATCCAGGCGGTCTCGGCGCGACACTCGGCGAGGTGCTGCTGGAACCGACACGCATCTATGTGCAACCGGTGCTGGAACTCATCGAGCAACTCGGTGCAGGAGTCCATGCGATCTCGCACATCACAGGTGGGGGTCTCATCGAAAACATTCCGAGGGTGCTTCCCGAAGGAATGGCTGCGCGACTGGTTCGTGACGATTGGCAACGACCGGCGATCTTTTCCCTCATCGAGCAGCACGCACAGGTCGCTCAGCCAGAGATGGATCGGGTCTTCAACCAGGGGATCGGCATGATCATCGTGACCGCGGTCGAGCAGGCCGCCGATGCGGTGGCGGCGCTAGAGAAATCGGGTGAAGAGGCGCGGATCATCGGCGAGATCGTGGCGGGCCAGGGAGTCGAGATCGCCTAGCGGCTCTGCGGTGACTCGATCGGCAGGATGTCCTTCTGTTCCGGTCTCAGATGCTCCTGATCGACCAGCAGTTCCCCTTCGAAGCACACTTTCGCCGGACCCTCGACATGAACGCCCCCGTTCGGGTCGAGGCGTACATGTAGCACTCCACCGCGCATCTGCACCTCGACCTCATCGGCGATGGCTCCGCTCGGATGCAGCGCTGCCACCGCCGCCGCGGCTCCCGTGCCACACGCCAGGGTTTCTCCGCAGCCTCGTTCCCAGACCCTCAGGACCAACCGATTCGGTGCGTCGATACGTACGAACCCGACGTTGGCGCGCTGGGCAATGGCGTGTTCGACGGTCGGGCCGTAGCACTGCACCGGGTCCGGTGTGCCTTCCGGATCGATGGCGACCACCAGGTGCGGATTTCCCATGTTGACCGGAGTGGCCTGAAGCGTTGTGTGCCCCATCGAGACCGTGATGGGGTCTTCGAGAAGCGGAATCCCGAGCGAAGCTTCTGCGATGAACTCACCATCGTCTCGCCGGCGTTGCTGGACCCTGACTACACCGGCATCGGTTTCGATCGACACCTCGCTGACCTTTTCCCCGGACAGGATGAGTGCCACGATGCGCAGTCCATTGCCGCAGGCTTCGGCACGACTGCCATCGGCATTCCAGCATTCCATCGCAGGTAGCGATCCTCTTCTCCTGATCACCAGGATGCCATCGGCCCCGATACCCGTACGTCGGCAGCACCAGATCGGTGCCATGGGAGATAGATCGGTGGGGACAGGTGTCAGGCCCTCATCGAGCACCACAAAATCGTTTCCGGCACCCTGAGCCTTCAGAAAGGGAATTCTTGCGCGAGTCATCCGCCTCCGTACCGTGTATCTTGACCCCGAAGATGATTCGCAGCGATTCGGAGCGGGAATCCCTGGGTTACTGGCGTCATCCAGGAGAGTGCGCTTCCTGCCCGGCGAACTCCGGTGGTAGTTTGACCGCTACTCGAAGACAGTACCAGCACGTGCGACAGGGAGATGAGAATGAAAAGAAACAAACCAGGCGTGCTACTTGTGCGCCGGGGTATTGCTGTGCTGCTGCTGAGCTGGCTGGTCGTTGTGTCCGCTTGCCAGAGCAAGACACAGCCGCGAGTGGAGCAGGTCGAGGCGCTGACTCGAGGTACGGCGTATGTCCAGATCGAAGAGATTCTCGATGGAGCGCCGCCGACCGGCACCAATATCTCCAAATTACTGCTCGAACGATCTCTCAGCATGCATGGCTTCAAACTGGTATCTCGCGATCAGGCGGACTACATCATCGAAGGCACCCTGGAGTGTGATTACTTTCAGGATCTGAGCTTCGACTTTAATGATCAATCACAGCATCTGGAACACCAGTATCATGGCAAGTTCGACGGGCATCTGATCTCTCGTTCTTCAGGGGGTGAAGTGGTTCAGGATCTGTCCTTTCCCGAGCCTCTGATGAACGGTCGTACCCAGATGGAACTGGCGCAGCGCGATATACGCAGGAGATCCGCCACCATCATTGCCGAGAATCTGCTGCGCGGCAAAATCCTCGGAGATCCGGAAGTTCGAGGGTTGCTCGATGCTCTGACCGATTCTCTCGATGGACGCTTCTACAACCAGATCCAGGACGAGATGCTCCAGATCGGAACTCGTGCGGTCCCGCATCTGCTCGAGGCATTGCGCGACGATCGTGAGGTCAGGCTTGAGGGTTCCTACCCGGAGTTTCCCGCTCTCGAGGAGGGCGAACTGAAGGTCTACCACATCGCGGATCTGACTCTGCGCGACATCCTCGATCGCGACAGTGGCCTCGATCCGCTTTCCAGTGACGACTACCTGCTACGAGTCCGTATCGCCTGGCAGTGGCTGTGGGAGGATTTCCAGCAGATCCCTCAGAACCTCAGGATCAAGGTCGAGGAGCGCGAGACCAAGGCTCCAGCTCCGATCGATCGCTGATCGGTTCCTTTCCTCGCAGCGACGTCGATGTAACCTACTGTTCCAGGGTACTGGCGCAGGAGGAAAAGCGATGCCGATACACAAGACTGCCGTGATTCACGCCGAGGCCGAACTGGCCCCGGATGTGAGGGTCGGTCCCTTCGCCATCATAGAGGCGGGTGTGGTCCTCCACTCCGGTTGCAAGGTTCATGGTCATGCCTACATCGGACCCGGTACCCAGATCGGTGCCGATAGCGAGGTCCACATGCACGCGGTGGTCGGCCACGAGCCCCAGGATGTGACCTGGGACCGAGAACCGAGCCGTGTGGTGATCGGCCAGCGAACGGTGCTCAGGGAGTACGTTTCCGTACATCGCGCTTCGAAACCCGGAAGCGAGACGCGCATCGGGGACGATTGCCTGTTGATGGTCGGAGCCCATGTAGCCCACGATTGCGAGGTGGGCGATGGAGTCGTCATGTCCAACCACTGTTCTCTGGCGGGTCATGTTCATGTCGGTGCGGGTGCTTTTCTTTCCGCCAACACACTGGTGCATCAGTTCTGTCGGGTCGGACGTTTGGTGATGCTCGGTGGGGCGGCGGTGGCGGTCCAGGACGTGCCGCCATTCATGCTTTCCACCGGAGACAGGGCGACGATCCGAGCCGTCAACGTTGTCGGTCTCAGGCGTGCTGGCTTCGATCCCGATCTGCGCCGTAGCCTCCAGGATGCCCACCGGGTGCTGTTTCGTAGTGGCCGTACCATTCCCGAGGCGAGTGAACTGCTCGGCCAGAGTCAGATCGCCGAGGTGCGGGAGATCGCCTCATTTATCGATGACAGTGTTCGCGGTATCGCCTCCGGAGGAGGGACTTCTGCCGACACCCGGGCGGCCAGCGTCTAGGTGAGGATCGTACTCACCGATCCCAGTCCTGAAGATCTGCACGCAGGAAATCACTCGACGGTAAAGCGCTGGTCGAAAATTCTACGCCAGCTGGATCAGCGGGTTTCCGTGCACCGATTGCGAGGTGCGCATGCCGGCAAATCGCCGACCGGCAATTTGCTGATCGCTCTTCATGCAGGCCATAGTTACCGGGCGATCAAGGACTGGAAACGGCTCAACCCAGTGGCACCGGTGGTGGTGGTTCTCAGTGGCACCGATCTTCATCAACAACTTCCCGCCGGGGGTGCGGCTGGCCGCCGAGTACTCGAAAGCCTCGAGGTTGCCGATCATCTGGTGGTTTTGCATCGCCATGCCAGGCGATACCTGCCCGCCGCTCTACTTGCCAGGAAGCGCGGTCGAATTCACTTCATTCCTCAGTCTGCCTTGCCGCTTGCGGGGGGACGCAAGCCGGTAACTTCGAGCGTGCGTCTGCTCGTGATCGGTTACCTGCGGAGCGTCAAGGATCCGTTGTTACCGGTCAAGGCGCTGGCTCATGTGCCCGAATGTCTACCGGACGGGCAAACCATCGAGGTGATCGATCTGGGTGGAGCTCTCGATGCAAACTGGCAACGACGCGCCGAGAGAGCGGCCAGGCAAGAACCTCGATGGCGCTGGCTCGGAGTCGTCGATCGAGCACGGGTACGCCGCTATCTCGCCACTTCTCATCTGCTGATCCATCCGTCACGCCAGGAGGGGGGAGCCAACGTCATCAGTGAGGCGCTGGTGGCTAAAATCCCCATCCTGGCCACCGATGCGCCAGGAAATCTCGGTTTGCTGGGAGATCGCCATCCGGGCCTCTTTGGCTGCGGCGATGGCCGCGGGCTGGCCGACAAAATCCTGCGATTCTGCTCCGACGCACGATTTCGAGAGGCGCTCGAGAAGCGATCGGAGAAGCTCGGTCTGGAACACACACCCGAGGCAGAAAAAGCCCAATGGAGCGGTCTCCTGGCCGATATCGAGCAGATATAAAAAGCGCGCACGGTTGGTCACAACCGTGCGCGGGAAGATAGAGATGAAGATCTGGTTTTAGCGGGGCGATCCTTCCTCGGCGGGAATATTTCCCGACCCATCTCGGATTGTATGCATTA
>JBBWWE010000383.1:0-7565 GCA_050256595.1 Planctomycetota bacterium | reverse complement strand
CTTTGGGCTCCGCACCGGTTGTACTGTCTTTCCTTTGCCCGGATCCACCGGGCTGCCACCCCGTCTCGGCTACGTGATCCCGGCAAACACGGGATCAGCACCGGACCCGATGCGTCCGAGATGGCAGAGGCGGGATTCTAGACCGATGGCGCTCCAGCGGCAAGGTACACCGGGGGTCCAGGTTGAGGTTGTCCGGAGCCTTCCGGGGGGCTCGATGTGAGAACTGGCGAACGGGCGATCCTTGACTCCGAACGGCCATCTCGTACGATTCAGACTTCCAGGTTCCTGTTCAGGGTAATCCTGGGCATGGGGTTCCCGTGTCAGTCGCAAAGCGGTCTTGACCGGGCAATTTGGCTGCCTGAGGCTGCCGGAGGCAGGAAACTGGCGCTGTTGTCGTGCGGGGTTCGCCTGCTATCGGGCGACGCGGTAACAGCGCTTGAGGTGTTCACTGGAGAGTTAAAGATCTCTGCTCGTGGAGCAGACGGGGCCCGATCCCGTGATCTACGCTCTATTGTGGATGATTCGCACTCGGGATAGATCGATCCCGACAGGAAAAGGTGAAGCATGAAGAAGAAGGTCGGAGAAATCCTTCGCGAGAAGGGTTGGGTTACCGACGAACAGGTTCAGAAAGCTCTCGCTTACGGCCAGTCAGAGAAGTGCAAGATCGGTGAAGCACTGGTTAACCTGGAAATTTGCACACAGGAGCAGGTGACCCGTGCTCTTGCCATCCACTTCCAATTGCCTTTTGCCAACCTCGGCAAGAACATCATCGCTCAGGATATCATCGATGCGATTCCCAAAGAGGTCGCGCTCGAACACCGAATCGTTCCTGTTGCTCGAAAAGGTCGCACTCTCATCATCGCGATGGCAGATCCGCTCGATTTCTTCACCATAGACAACCTGCGTTTCATCCTCTCAACCGAGGTCGATTGTGCGCTGGCAACTCCGGAAGCGGTGGATGAGGCACTCGACGATTACTACCGACTTGCGGGCGGATACGACTCGGTTCTCGGCGAACATGCTGGCTCCGATGACGATGTGGAATTTGGTCGTGGAGACTATGCCGGCGATGATGCGGAAGCCAACGAGGCTCCCGTAATCAAACTTGTACACATGCTCATCGCGAATGCTCTCAAGGAAGGGGCTTCCGATATCCACATCGAACCGATGGAGCATGATCTCCGCATCCGGTATCGGGTCGATGGTGTCTGCCGGGTGATGGATTCGCCACCAAAGAAACTACAAGGTCCGGTGATTTCGCGCCTGAAAATTATGTCGCGACTCGACATGGCGGAAAAACGTCGTCCGCAAGACGGTCGAATCAAGATCAAGGTCACCGGCAAGGAGATCGACCTCCGGGTATCCATCATCCCGACCATCCATGGCGAGAGTGTTGTCATGAGGATTCTCGATAAGGAGGCCGGCCTGGTCGATCTCGAGAAACTCGGGTTTCACGAATCTGACCTGGCTCGCTTCAACAAGATCATCAAGCGACCCAATGGTATCTTCCTCGTCACCGGTCCCACCGGTTCAGGTAAGACCACGACCTTGTATTCGGCCCTGATGGATTTGAATCGCCCTGACGTGAAGATCATCACCGCAGAGCATCCGATCGAATACAACCTCACCGGAGTCAATCAGTCAGAGGTGAAGCACGAGATCGGTCTCGATTTCTCAAGGATCCTGCGTGCAATGATGCGACAGGCACCGAATATCATCCTGGTGGGTGAGATCAGGGACCGGGAGACAGCTGACACCGCCATCCAGGCAGCATTGACGGGGCACCTGGTGTTCTCGACCCTCCACACCAATGATGCTCCCTCGGCTCTTACGCGTTTGATCGATATGGGTGTCAAGCCGTTCCTGGTGGCATCTGCAGTGCTCGCCATCATGGGACAGAGGTTGATCCGATTGCTGTGCAAGGAGTGCAAGGAACCCTACGAGCCGTCCGAAACCGAACTACGCATGATCGGCCTGACCAGTTCTGAGATCATGGGACAGGAACTCTATCGCGCTGTCGGTTGTCCCAAGTGCTCCGAGGGCTACAAGGGCCGTTGCGGAATTTACGAGTTGTTGGAGATGTCGCCAGCATTGCGAGAGATGACCTTCGACAAGACACCGACCAAGGACCTGCGAAGTAAAGCCCGTAGCGAGGGAATGGTTGCTCTGCAGGAAGATGCGGTGCGAAAGTTGCTCTCCGGAATAACCTCCATCGAAGAAATACTACGGGTGACCCACTCCTCGGAGTTCACGAGTTAATTTGATCACTTAAACCGGTGCCGTCCCGGAACATGACGGCGAGGTGAGAAATGGCGATTGCCGCGAAGCCAATCGGTCAAATCCTCAAGGATATGGATTTGATTACTGAACTCGACATCCAGGAAGCCCTCCAGGACCAGAAGGCCAAGGGTGGGGCTCTCGGCCGAATCCTCGTCGAGAAGGACCTGATCAGCGATTCTGATCTGCGTGTTGCCATCGCGAAACAGGCGGGAATGGAACCGGTCGATCTCGATGAGGTGGTTGTAACAGCAGATCTTCTCGAGATGGTCCCTGCTCATGTAGCAGAGACCTATCAGGTGATTCCCGTCGAGTTCGATGGGACGGTTCTGACTCTCGCCGTGGCAGATCCCCAGAACATGAGCGCTCTCGACGACATGAAGTTCATGCTCAACCTGGAGGTAAAGGGTGCGCTCAGTGATCCTGATTCCATCGAGAGGGCGATGGAAAAGTACTACGCAGATCGCTCCGAATCGATGGAGAGCCTGCTAGGAGCGATCGGTAAGGACGATATCGAGGTCCTGGATGACAGTCGTCACGAGATGATGGACATGGATCAGTTGGAGAAGGATGTCAATGCCGCACCTGTGGTCAAACTTCTCAACATGGTCTTGCTTTCAGCCATCAAGGATCGAGCTTCCGATATCCACATCGAACCCTTCGAGAAAGAATTCAAGATCCGGTACCGGGTCGATGGAGTCCTCTACGAGATGATGCCGCCGCCGATTCAACTGGCACGAGCCGTGATCTCTCGTGTAAAGGTGATGTCGAACCTCGATATTGCAGAAACCCGTCTTCCCCAGGATGGCCGTATCGAACTGAACATCTCTGGCCGTCCTGTCGACCTCCGGGTTTCGACTCTCCCGACCATGTACGGCGAGTCTGTGGTGATGAGGGTTCTCGACCGAGGACAGGTATCTCTCGACCTCGAGAACATCGGGTTGCGTGCCGTGGATCTCGATGTGCTCCGGAAGTTGATCGTGAAACCAAACGGGATCATCCTCGTGACGGGGCCGACCGGTTCTGGCAAGACGACGACCCTCTATTCGTGCCTCAACGAGGCCAATGATCCCGCGACGAAGATCATCACCACCGAGGATCCAGTCGAATACAATATCGATGGAATCATCCAGATCCCCATCAACGATGAAATCGGCGTCACTTACGCCAAGTGTCTCAGGGCGATTTTGCGACAGGATCCAGACAAGATTCTCGTTGGTGAGATTCGCGACCTGGAGACCGCGCAGATCGCAGTCGAGGCGAGTCTTACCGGACACGTTGTGTTCTCGACGCTACACACAAACGACGCTCCTTCTTCGATGATTCGACTCGTCGATCTGGGCGTTGAGGCCTTCTTGCTGACCGCGACCGTGGAAGCGGTGGTGGCGCAGAGACTCGTCCGGAGGATATGTGAGGAATGCAAGGTCGAGTACGAGCCGACCGATGACATGCTGATGGAACTGGAACTGACGCCGTCGGATGTTCAGGATAAAACCTTCTTCTACGGCAAGGGTTGCAAGGAATGTAACAGTTCTGGATACAAGGGTCGGATTGCTCTCTTCGAGATCATGGTGATGTCAGATCGCCTGCGCGATCGCATTATGGACGGAGCGAGCACCCAGGAGTTGCAGAATGTGGCACGTGAGGAGGGTATGAGGACTCTCCGCGATGCAGGCCTTTTGCACATTTACGATGGAATCACGACCATCGAGGAAGTCGTCAAGGAGACATTTGTCAGTTAGGCGAACATCCCATAGGTTGTGGAGACGGTAGGAAACGGTAGTTCCGAACGACGGTTCTCCGATCAGAAGGAGCAGCGAAGATGGCTGTATTCGAATACGAAGCGATTGGTCCAGGTGGGCAAAAGAAACGAAGCACCATCGAGGCCGGAAGTCAGCAGGAAGCGATCAAGCAACTGCGATCC
Organism: Planctomycetota bacterium; assembly: GCA_050256595.1. Taxonomy (GTDB): domain Bacteria; phylum Planctomycetota; class UBA8108; order UBA1146; family UBA1146; genus UBA1146. The sequence continues at coordinate 3,364 of JBBWWE010000383.1, read as the reverse complement.
CGTGGGCTCAAGCCGACCAAAATTCGCGAGAGCAAGAAAGTTGCGGCTGCCCCTGGGGCAGGGAAGAAGCAGAAGCGGGGCTTCAAGCTCTTTGCCCGCAGGGTCTCTCAAACGGAGATGGTCCAGTTCACCCAGCAGTTAGCGACACTTCAGGATGCGGGACTTCCCATCGTTCGCTCCTTGAAAATTCTTGCCGACCAGATGAAGCCCGGCACATTCCAGGATCAACTCAACAAGGTGACGGAAGATGTCGAAGGTGGATCAACCCTGTCGGAGGCGTTGGAGAAATTCCCCAAAACTTTCAATCACCTGTTCGTCGCAATGGTGAAGGCGGGTGAGGCTGGTGGAGTTCTTGACACCATTCTTCAGCGCCTATCAGACTTCCAGGAGAAGTCGATGAAGTTGCGCAAGAAGGTTCAGGGCGCGATGGTATATCCCATCGCAGTCATCTGTGTCGCCGGGTTGATTCTCGGTTTCATCATGACCAAGGTGATTCCGCAATTTCAGAAGATGTTTGCAGACATGAACACCGCACTTCCCGGACCGACCCAGGCGCTTTTGGGGTTTGCCGAGGCGGTGCAGAGTTACTGGTGGTTAACCCCCGTCGTAGTCTTTGGTGTGGTCGCGGCGATCAAGGCGATCGGGCGAACCTCTGCCGGTGAATTGATGATCGACAAGTCAAAGTTGAATGCGCCGATCTTTGGCCAGATCGTCCGTAAATCGACAATTTCGCGCTTCTGCCGCACCCTCGGCACCCTGATCTCGTCGGGTGTCCCCATCCTGGAAGCTCTTGAGATCGTCAGGGCAGCGGTGGGCAATCGGGTGATTTCCGATGCCATCGAAGATGTCTGTGGATCGATTCGAGAGGGAGAAACCATCGCCGAGCCGCTCGGTCAGTCGGGAGTGTTCGATCCTCTGCTCGTGAACATGATCGACATCGGTGAAGAAACCGGGGAACTCGATAAGATGCTCAACAAGATCTCCGACAACTACGATCTGGATGTGGACGTGCTGGTGGAATCGCTGTCGAGCTTGCTCGAGCCGGTTCTGATCGTCGGTATGGGAGGTGCGGTGGGATTCATCGTTGTCGCGTTGTTCATGCCACTGCTCTCGATCATCCAGCAGGTGGGTTAGCGATCAACACGACTCAAGGGATAGAACAATTTGAGCTTCGGGCCGTGACGAGGAGGAGAATTTCTCCCGTCACGGCCCTGTCTTTTGTGCAAGGGGCAACTGTTGCGATCAGAGCGTGACGCTGAATTACTTCGAGCATTCCGTGTATGGAGTCACGGCCCCGACTACCGGAATGTAAATATCTCGGAGCTCTGTGCAGCCGTTGGCGCCACTGCAGCCGAAGAGCCGCTCCTGAGAGAACTCCTCCTTGACCAGCTGGAAGAGACGGGAGAGGTGGTCTCGCTGACGGGGCGCGGCTGGTTCGTTCCGCACAGAGAAGGTTGGTTGGTCGGGACCCTGACCCTGGTGCGCAAGGGATTTGGCTTTGTCAGACCCCTGGTCGATGATCCTGCCGGTGATGTTTTCATTCCCGCCCGGCGTCTTCGCGATGCCCATCACGGTGATCGAGTCCTGGCCGGGATCCAGAAACCGCGCCGAGGGGAACCCGCCGTCGCTCGCGAGGGCAGAAGTGGCAAGATCCTGGAAGTGATCGAACGTAGCCCTCGTGTGATCCCCGGGATCTACCGGGAATCCCATGGCGGGGCAGGAGTGGTCGAGCCGCTTCGCCACGAGAGTGTCCGTGAAGTCTGGATCGATCCCGGGTATCGCGCCGGTGTCGAGGATGGAGATCGAGTGCTGGCGAGATTGCTCCAGGGCTCGACCATCGACGGCTTGCCACCGGGCCAGGTCCTCTGTGCGCTGGCTCCGGAAGGAACCTGGAGAGCAGATCTTCAGGTGGTCTGTGCTGAGCACCAGTTGAGAGAGGAGTTTTCCGCCGAGGTGGAAGCCGCCGCGGCCGCTCTTCCCGATACGATTCCCGATGAAGAGATCGAGCGCCGCTGTGATCATCGGGCCATCCCTTTTGTCACCATCGATCCCGAAGATGCCAAGGATTTCGATGATGCGATCACCACGGTCGAGAGTCCTTCCGGGGGGGCTCGACTCGGAGTCGCCATCGCTGACGTGAGCCACTTCGTACGTTCTGGCGATGAGATCGACTCGGAGGCGTTACTCAGAGGGACGAGTGTCTATATTCCGGGTAAGACGATTCCGATGTTGCCCGAACGACTCAGCAACGATCTTTGCTCTCTACGCCCCGGTGTGGATCGACTTGCCAAGGTGGTCTGGATCGATATCGATGATTCGGGTCGGTTGGAAAATTACTTCGTTGAACGGGCGGTGATCCGAAGTGCCCGTAGATTCACCTACCAGGAGGCTCAGGCGATTCTCGATCAGAGTGGGCAGGATTCTTCAGATCCGATCCCGGTGGTCGAGCAACTGGTCATCGACCTGAACAGGATTCGTTCTGTTCTTCATGCTCGACGTCTTGAACAGGGATCTCTCGAACTGGAAATCGATGAGATGAAACTGGTTCTCGACGATGATGGAGAGGTCATCGACGTCCGTTCGCGTACACGTCTCGATGCCCACAATCTGGTCGAGGAGTGCATGCTAGCGGCAAACGAGGCGGTTGCTGCCATCGCCACCGCCAAGCAGATCCCGATTCTCCGCCGGGTCCACGCTCCTCCGGAAGAGGAGAAACTGGAGAAGTTCTCGCGTCTGTGCCGGGTTCTTGCTCCTCAGGCAAAAGTGAGAGAAATCGCGGATCTGCCAGCGGTGGTCGATGTAGTTCGCGGAACCGAAGTTGCTCCTGTGGTCTTGTTTGCGCTGCTGCGAACCCTCACCCGGGCCGAATACAGTCCAAGTCGTGAGATTCACTTTGCCCTGCAGAAACTTGAATACTGCCATTTCACCTCTCCGATCAGGAGGTATCCAGACCTCCAGGTCCACCAGGCGCTCGATCGGCACCTGTTCGACGGAGCTGGTCCAGTGATCGATTCGGATTCTGCCCCGCTGCTGGAGTTGGGAGAGACCTGTAGTACCCGGGAGCGGGCTGCCGAGAGTGCCGAACGAGAAATGGCGAGATTGAGGGCGATTTCATGGCTTCGACATCGTGTCGGAGAGCGTTTCACCGGTCTCGTCACCTCGGTGAGGGATCAGGGCTTCCATGTTCGTCTCGATGAGGTCCTGATCGAGGGGTTTGTTCACGTTTCCAGTTTGCGCGATGACATTTATGTCTTCAGTGATACCCAGTTTGCTCTCAGAGGAGTAAATGCCGGTAACATGATCCGGCTCGGAGATCCGGTCGAAGTGACACTGGAATCGGTAGATGCTCTCCATCGAGACATCA
>JBBWWE010000382.1:0-2663 GCA_050256595.1 Planctomycetota bacterium | reverse complement strand
TGTTGATCGTAATTCTCGGAGGCACAGAGCTTTTTGCTGCCGAGGAGAATCCTCGCAAAGCGTTGTTCCAGGCGACTCGTAATCTGGTGGAGATGGCACGCGACAGTGGTTACAGCAGCGAGATCTTTGCTGTCGGTGGGCTCACCGAATCCGGTGATCACAGTGTGGATCGTCCCAATATCAGACTCAGGTGTTCAGCAGATGTGCGTGGATCCCTGATGCATCTCCCCGAGTTTTTCGCATACATCCACGGAGATAAGGGCGCCATCGAGGCTGAAGGCCACTGGAAGAACATCCGCTCGACCCGCAAGGGCCGGGCCATCCAGGGCCTGGTGGATGTCCCCACCGAGGTACTCATCGATTCGCTGAAGAAAGGCTCCTCGGTCGAATGGAAGGTTCCAGGAAAAGTGATCCAGGTGACCCTGGCCCCGCGCCGTTCGCGAACCCTCTTCTCGGAGATGAACAACTCGGGCTGTATGCGTCTCTCTGACTTGCTCTACAGCCGGACAGAGCAGAGGATCGATGGATCGAATAGTCATGGTGTCGTGGAAGTCACTCTCGGTGAGAATGGAGCACTTCCCCAGCGCATAGATTTCAGGCTGCTGGCTGCATTTCGCAATGATCAGGGCCGATCTGCCAAGGGGATGCTGGCATTTCAGAATGGTGTCGAGCACGTCAGTTTTCGTTGTGTCTACAATCTCGATACCACGGCAGCCATCGGTCAGATGCGTCTCTCGAAGGATCTGCTCAAATTGCTCAAATAACTCGAATTCACCCTCCCGTGGTCCGTGCAGGATTGAATTTACGATCCTGCACGGATTTTTTTTTGATTCCACGAGAGGCTCTGGGTAGCATCGCCCTGGATACTCGAAGAGAGAGGAGCCCAGATGCTCAGAATTATGACAGTTGCCCTGCTGGTTATGTCAGTGGCAAGTGCCGGGAGTTTTGCCGGAAACGTGGTTGCCGATACAGCGCCCGATCCAGTCAAAGCAGTTCGCAAGGCAGCCAAGGATTTTCTCAGTCTGACACTGAAAAAAGGTTACTCGACCAGCGTCTCCATCGCTGGAGGCATGGCGGCATCATCCGACCACAAGATTCTCGACCAGGCGGTCGAAGAAGATTACTCCGGCCTGGTTCGTGGGATGCTGATGCATATGCCCGAAGATAAGATCTTCCGTACCATCGACAAGGGAGCACTTTTCGATGGTGACATCTGGAGAGTTTTACAATCGACCGCGGAAGGGAAAAAACTCGATCGTCTTTTCACCTTCCCGGAGAGATTGCTCTCTGAAGCAGCCAAAAGGCCTCAGAAGGTCGAGTGGCTTGCATCGAAAGAGAAACCGTCTGAGGAGGTTCGCGAGGGTACCACGGGTAAAACAGCGGTCGCCGGACGTGAAGAGAATCGCCTCTATCATAGATTGAGGGTGACTTTACCGGAAAAGACGGCCTTGAAATATTTCATCGAGGTACAGAATTCTGGCTGCCTGTCGGGTGGCTGATGTATTTCCGAATACCTGTCCCGTGCGGACAGAACCCAGACTCGCAGTGTTCTCGATATCGACCTGGATCCGATCACCAATAGCCCCAGGAAACTGGAACTTCTAGTTCTCACCGGTATGCGAAACCAGGATGGCAAGACGGCTAAAGGCGATGCAGCATTCTCGGACGGAGTGGAGCACGTCGTGTTTCGCTATGAATACCTGATCGACACTTCAGAAGAAATCGACAAGTTCCGTGTTCCTACTGCGGCTCGGAAGTTGATGAAGTAATTCAAGTTCAATGGTAGAAACGAGGAGCGCCGCGGGTCGTAGCGACCCGCGGCGCTCTTTTTTTTTGCTCAGTATCGTGGCTCTCCCTATGAGCTCTCTTCGAGAGCCACGATGTTGGACCGGATCGTCACCAGTTCTTGTTCCAGTTCCACGACCAGAGCCTTTTCTCGTTCGACCACCTCGGGAGCGGCTCTGGTGACGAAGTTCTCGTTGGCAAGTTTCTTGGTAGAGCCGCTGAGACGGCCTTCTGTTTGTTTTTCCTGTTCTCTGAGCCGGGTCTTCTCTTTTTCGAGATCGACCACTCCCGGAACGAAAATCTCTGCATCCCCGGATACCGAAACGGCACTATCGACGGTGCGCTCAACATCTGGCCCGATTGACATCGAGGAAAGTACTCCGAGATGGAGGATCAATCCCTTTAGCGATTCAAGAGCTTCGGCGGTCGAACCGCTGGTTCGAACACGCACTTCCAGTTCCTGGCGGGGAGGCACGTTGTGTCTTGCACGAATATCTCGGAGGGCCCGGATCAGATCACGACCACGGTCAAAAGAGGCCTCCAGTGTCTCATCGCGCCAGCGGGCTTCTGGTTCGGGCCACAGAGCGACACACAGCAACTCGGAATCTTCCAGTGGTTGATCGATTCCTCGCTCGGAGGCGACCTCGCGCAGACTGCCCCAGAGTTCCTCTGTGATGAAAGGAACGAACGGATGCAGTAAGCGAAGCACCTGATCGAGGCATGTCGCGAGCACCTGCTGTGCTGCTGTTGCATCCTCGCCTCCATCTCTGAGGCGCGGCTTGATGGCTTCCAGGTACCAATCGCACAGTTCATTCCAGAAGAACTCCCGGGCGCAGCCGATGGCCGCCGCAGGGTTATAAGCGCGCAGGTGGCCGCTA